>DASZWJ010000009.1 GCA_035546635.1 Gammaproteobacteria bacterium | reverse complement strand
TCAATCAAGCTCACAAAATCAGACGCAAAGAAGTAGAACCCACCTCTCTCCTGCCGCAGTTTATCAATAAGTCCTTATTTATATAAAGAAAACATTCGCTAGAAAAATTCAAATATGGGATGGAATTATTAGGGGCTTACCGTAAACTTATTCGCTATGTACATGAATTACAGCAGGACTATTTTATTGAACAATCCATAGGCATACTGAAATCCCTAGATAGCCAGGAAACCCACCCACTGCAATCGCCTGCTTTTTTTGAATTATTTGATGCTGTCTGTGTAGAACATCATTGCATCGAATATTACCTCCTGGATGAATCGTATAGCTTCTTACTCCTCGATGAGCACGGCCATGAAGCCTGGTTAATACTTCGTTCCAGTTTGGATATGCGCAGCTATTATGAAATGGCACAAGATGAAGAACCGGCGGTGAGCAAAAGTATTTTGCGTTCTCTAAAAAATCAGAGCAAGTTAGTATTTTTTAAACAGGGAGCAGAAGATATCCCACCTGTCAGTGAATGGCTGCTGGCGGAGGCAAAACCTTTAGCAGGCACTGATACCTATTATGGAATACTGCATGGTAAGCAAGGCTATATGCACCCTGAAAAGATTTTAAATTATTCGGAATTTTTGAAAAAATGAAAATGAATGATGTTTAATAATCTCTTCAGCCATCTCTTTTAATTTATCCGCATGGTCGGATTTAAATTGCTCATATTTTTCAAAGGAATCGATGTGTGCAAGCATATCTTGTAGCGTTGAATTCAGCATGGGCGACAAGTCTCAAGTAGTGGGTATTAACGCAAACAATCTAATAGGCGCTTCAGTAGCTTCTTTTGCTTTAATAGGAATAACCAGGATAAAACTACCAATCTTTGGCAAGTCATGCAAATTAGCCGCATTTTCAACAATCAATTTATTCGATTGTAAAAATAATTGATGCACGGGGAATCCACTTTCTGGACAATCGGGTGACAAAGTGTCAATGCCCAATCCGCAGACATCTTTTTCGATTAGTAAAGAAGCAGCCTCTTTAGAAACCGAAGGAAATCGGTGGTTGTTTCTGTATTTTTCAGGCTCTTCCCAAAAGCGTTCCCAGCCGGTTTTAATCATGACAAATGTACCCGGCAAAATAAGCGAAAATTCTTTCTCAAAATTTTTTATATCCTGCGGTGAAACGCGGTAATTTTCGTCGCAATGGTTTGAGACATCAATAACCACGCAGGGCGCTATTAATTTTTCTAAAGAAATTTGGTCGATTGTGCTAGCGCCGGGTATGCAATGTGCCGGAGCATCCAGATGCGTTCCAATACCGGATTGCATGGCAAATTCACCTACCCTGAATTTAACTTCATTTGGACATGCATCATAATTAGAGCGAACTCTATGTTGAAAACCACAGTCACCATCCCAGGTGGGAATGGATTGTTCCAGCGCATGCGTGAGATCAATTGGCGAATAAGGAAATTTCATCGTTTATTTCCAACTATATGGGTTGACAATAAAATAACTGGAGTATCACGCTAGATCGCTCGATTATCAGGAAAGTTAGATTTTTCCTACTTTATGACTGTCTTTATGAGTTTTCCAGTCTCTATCCGCTTTTAAAACAAATCTAGCTGCTTCAATCAAGAAAAACTCTTTATTTTCTATACCTGCCCATTGAGTATATTGCTCTATCTCAGTATCCAGGGATTTAGGAAGTTTAGCCCTGATTCGCACTGTGTCTAAGTTAACCGGTTTAATAAGCGGCATAAAGAACTCCTTGGGGGTCGGAAATATGGAACTTCTGTAAACTGAGAATAAATATCTCAGTTTGTTTTGTCTATACACAATTGTGCTGGATATTACTTGCTGCCGAGGGTCAATAATTGATCTATTAAAAATCTAAATCATTGCCCGAAAGTTTCCTTGAAACTCAGAACAAAATGGTAGCTCTTTTTGAGTCAAAACCTTGTTAAAATAATCTCAAAATTGACGGTAGCGTGAAGGTACCCTGACGGGCTGCGCCCGTCAGGGTACCCCTTTAATATGGCGCAAGCTATCTTGATGATTTAAAAAGGAAATAATGTTATTTTCTCTGAAAAAAAGCGACAGGGACTATGAGACAAGCATTTGAGACGGAAAACCCAGTAAAAAACCGCTTGGAAATAGACGTCATCGGCGGCCTTCATACCTGTCTGAAACAGCTGATAACGGCTCTGCCAAGCGGCGGAAATGCGCGGGCATGTAAACGGCTTTTAGAAGCAAACTGCTCCGCTTTGCTTCGCGGCGAACACCCCGAAAAACTCATCAGGCGTATCGGTCGAAAGCGCAATCTAAAGGCCGTTTGCTTAGACGCATTAAGCCAAGAAGAAGCCCAAAAGAACACTGTGGAAATCAAACAACTGCGCAAATTGGCGAATGCTCGCCCACTAGTGCCGGGCTCACGCAAACTGGAACGCTATCACTCAGAAATCATATCCTTATCTACGGCAAAAGCCTCTTGCCGCGATATAAAACTATGGCTGTTTATGAAGAAAGGATTGGTTGTATCCCACCATAGCATTCAGCGATATTTGAACGCAATCTCAAGTACATAGGAGCAAATTCAGTTAATGGAAAAGAGCAAAATTCCGGTTCAGGGTCATGCCAAATTCTCCATGCGAGAACAGGCAGAGAAGTTCATTGATGCTCGTGCGAACCGTGGCAAAAGCAAGGCCAGCGGAGCCATCCTTCGCAGTGATCGTACCGTTCTGCGTTACCAAGGAGACCTCAGTCGTGCGGCAGAAACCATACAAAAATTACACGGTATCCAGCGTCTAAAAGACATCACCCAGCAACAGGCGCAAGCTTACATTAATGCTCGGTTACAAGAAAATATCCGTGTCCGTACCGTGCAAGGATATGCAAAAGCTTTAGAATTATTGCCTTTGGTTGGACAGCTAAATGTTCCTTCTAGAGCTACCGATAAACGGGATAAACCTAAACAAGTGCGTGCTTATACCCCACTACAAATTAAAGCCATTCAGCAGAAAATTTATACCGCCAATGGCCACCTGGCCATCCAGATTCTTCTCGAATCCGGTTGCCGTGCTAAAGATTTGGCTTCCCTATGTTTAGCGACGGAGAGACCCGCTAAAAACGCTCGATTAAATAAGCTACACACAGACCGATTTCTTGGAAGAGAGCACTGGGTTCAGGTGACATTTATTGGCAAAGGCGGACATGAATATACCTCTGCTATATCTCCTGAAGCGGCAGCCAAATTAGCGGAAGTTCGTTTACTGATACCCAGGGATTTTAGAGAGCGTAAGCAGGCAAATGTCGTTACCCGACAATACTATGATTTACCGGCGGGGTTTAAATTTTCCAAGCTTTGGAGTGAAGCATGTATGCAGGCTCTTTATAGTTCCAGAGGGCTACATGGCCTGCGCCATACATTTGCGCAACAACGTTTGCGGGAGATGTTGCAGGCCGGGATGACATGGGATAAAGCGCGCGAATGTGTCAGCCAGCTGATGGGTCATTATAGAGCTTCAGAAATTGAAACTTATTGCCGTTGAATTTTATCTGACAGCTCTCTAACAGAATCGGATTCTGTAAGGGGCAAAAACCGGAATTGTTTTCACAAGTAATGAAAGAATATGCGACTGCCACTCAGGGATGACTTGGTTTAATTGATTTGGACAATGCCCCATATCCAGGTAAACTCAGTGGATGAAACCCGTCTTATCTTCAGAAGTCTGGGCTTTAGCCTGGCCCATGATATTGTCAAATATATCCATCCCATTGTTGGGTATGGTGGACACTGCTGTCGTAGGGCATCTCCCACATCCAGGTGCTATTGCTACCGTAGCATTAGGAACGATGGTATTTGATGTGCTATTTTGGTGTTTCGGTTTTCTACGTATGTCCACAACCTCCCTGGCTGCTCAAAACCCTGACAGCAATCAGATTTATTATCAAAGCTTTACAATCGCAATAGTTATTGCTCTGCTATTAATCTGCTTCAGCTCTTTATTAAAGCAAGGTATCTTACTATTCATACATACAGATGTTAATGTCGAAAAAATGTTGGCTAGTTATTTTGACATCCGTATTTTTTCAGCCATACCTACTCTGATAAACTATGTCAATTATGGCTTTTTCTTTGGTCGTCATAACACCAGGACACCTCTAGCTCTATTATTGATAACAAATATCTCTGCAATGGTATTGGATTATATTTTGGTTTGGCATTTTGATTTAGGTGCAGATGGTATTGCCTTAGCAAATCTTATTACCCAAACCATTGGTGCAAGTCTAGGTGTATGGTTAATCTATAAGCTCTACCTTAAACAATCGCCATCTATAAAGCATCAACCTCTATTTTCATTACAACGAACCAAACAATTATTTTCACTGAATACAGATATATTCATCAGAACCTTATTTTTGGTATTAACCACTTCATTTTTTACCCGACAAAGTGCTTATTTAGGGGTTAATATTGTTGCAGCCAATATGATATTAATGAATTTACAATTAGTCACTAGCTTTGCCTTAGATGGTTTTGCAATTGCATCTGAAACTTTAGTTGGCCGTGCAGTCGGTAAAAGAGATAAACAAGATTTTTACATTCAAGTTAAATCCTGCGCACAATGGTCAGGCATTTTTGGTCTGATATTTGTGGTTGGCTATTATATGTTTGGACCCTTGCTTATTTCCTTGATGACCTCTTTAATTGACGTCAAATTCATTGCGATGAAAAGCTTACCCTGGGTAGTGATATTACCTTTAATCTCTGTGCCTGGCTTTCTCTTAGATGGCGTCTTCATTGGCGCAGCATGCTCAAAGCCATTACGTAACTCAATTTTATTTTCTACCTTCATCGTTTTCATCCCTGTTTGGTATGTCTCCCAACCGCTTGCTAATCAAGGGCTTTGGCTAGCCTATACTTGTTTTATTTTGGCAAGAGGGGTTTATTTATCAATCGTGTTAAGCACCAAAAACAAGATATTACAAAATTTCAACTAAAAGCCATTCAGCAGAAAATCCTCTGAGAGCGCAGGCAGCCAATCTGCGTCGACAAGGAATGATCTTTAGTCACTACCGTCCAGCCGTCTGCCAGCATCCGTACCTCTTTTTGGTCGATGTTCAGTATCATTGATATCTATTTGCTACCTTAGCAGGGTTATCTTGAGTCGAGGTATTTATATTGCTATTGACTATCTGGAAGAGGTTTAAACGTAGGATCAGCCGCCTTCATCAAATCATCTGGGTTCCCATTTAAGGGCGGGTAAATACGCTCATGATTGATATAATTTTTAATCTTTTTCGCCGTGTCTCGCACTGAAATTACTTGGCGATCCCAACCTTCACAATAAAGAGCACCCCACGAGCCTAAATCCAGGCAAGTGACGTATTTGGGTTGTTGATAAACAAGTAAAGGTTGGTCATACAAATCAGCGACTGCATTATGCCCGGCAACTCTACCCTGTGGCATGGCATGTTGGCAGGACATCAATGATAGATGGGTTTCATCCGTCCGTGCAGCGCAGACATCACCTGCTGCAAAACCATCTTCTAAACCAGAGATCCGTAAATTTCTATCAACCGGAAGCCGTCCCTGCATATCCTGCTCTATTGGAAAAAGCTTGGTTAGCGGATTAGCACGCATACCGGTTGCACAGATGACTGTTTGTGTATCAATTACCTCCCCAGATGTCAAAGTGAGTTGGGTTTCATTCATGGAGGTCACACCGCTATTAGATACACTCTCAACTCCGAGTTCCTCTAACGCAGCCAAAATATAAGGCTCGGCATGACTGCCTAAAGAACCACCCACTTGGTTGCGATCGATAATAATGATGCGAAAATTTTCTTTTCCCTGAAAAATGTTCTTTAAACGTTCTGCTAATTCAGTGGCTACCTCCAAACCGGTAAAACTACCACCAACGACTGCAATGGTTGAACGTCCAAGACTTAGCTTAGAGGGGAGTTTTTCTAAATGTACGGCCAGTTTCTGTGCGGCCTCAAAAGTGTCCACATTAAAACTGTATTCTTCTAATCCGAGAATATTGGGTGCCTGGAATTGACTGCCTGCTGCCAAGATTAATCGGTCATACGAAATAGACTCACCCGTGTCCAGCTCGATTTTTTTTTGGTTGAAGACCACGTGATTTACGGAGGCAACAATCACTTGAATACCCAAGGGAGTTAATATCTGAGCAAGAGGAATGCGAGTTTGATTGAGATTATCTTCATAGAAGCGAGGTCGCATTCCGTGGAAATCGTTTTTATTAATGACAATAATCTGAAGTTTTTCTGATTTTCCAAGTAATATAGCATGACGGGCTGCTGCTAAAGCGCTCCATACCCCTGCAAAACCTCCACCAATAATCACAATTTTCATTCGCTGCCTCATCGTGTATAATGGCAATATATTAACACATTGACAATGCATTGTCAATGTTAGGCAGGAGGTATCATTTAATGTCTATCAAGAAACCAGGCGAAGGATTCAGAGGTGAAAAAGGCCATATTGGCTATTTATTAAGGCAAGCCAGCCATGCATTTCGCCTAAAGATTGACGATACGTTGCGTCGGTATGGCATTACTCATCCACAATTTGCCGTACTCAGTGTATTAAAATTTGATCCGGGATTACACGCAGCTGATATAGCGCGTACCTGTATGTTGTCACGCCAGGCTGTTAAAATTATTGTTGCCAATCTTGAGCAGGCAGAATTAGTCTCTTTGAAAGCCCATGAAGTGCATGGGCGCATTCAGGAAATATACCTGACTGAATTAGGCAAAAAAAGATTAGCTCAATGTATGGATTTAGTAGAGCAGCTGGAAAAGCAATTGTTAGCTGAATTAACGCCAAAAGAAGAAAAAATAATTCGCGCTTGGCTTGTTCGATGTGCGGCTACGTTTACGACTTAAAATACACAAGATCATTCAGCTAATTAACATTATAATAAATTTTAATTTTATTACCTTTTATTTTTTGTTTGGTCAACTTTAAACCTTTCAATCCAGATAAGGTATGCAAATGAGTTCCTCCGCAAGGCTGGTATGCAAACGACCCAATCTTAATGAGACGAACTAATTCATGCTGAGGGATTGTATAGGGTAACCCTGGGCATATGCTTTCTAATTGATCGGCGCTGACATTTCGCTTTTGTATGGGCAGACTTTGATCTATCAAGACATCTATTCTCTGTTGAATTACATTGAGATCCAATATCCGGCTATTTGCGACAATAGAAAATTCAACGTAACACTCGCCTGGAAAATGATGACCTTTTATTGCCGTAAAATCCTGTGAAAAATCCTCAACTGCGTTGCTAACAAGATGACCGGCAGTATGTAATGTGGCGTGCATTATTCTGGCATCTGGATCAATGTTCAAAATAACTGGCTTGTGGAGAATTTCTGGATGCCCGGCATCTGTGTAATGACGAATTTGTTTATCAATCACCTTGACGGCATGTATGAGTATTTTTTTACCTTCAAATATCACATGGCCACGATCAGAAGGCTGCCCTCCACCTTGTGGATAAAATAAGGTCTTATCTAAGACAATAAAATACCCTTTTTCATCTTGACCCAGCGACTCGACAATTCCCTCGCCTGAGAAGTGATAAGTGTCTTCATAATACAACGGAATACTGCTCATTTAATTTACCTCTATTGAAACAACTTTAAATATTATAATAAATATAGTTGCATATTACAAGTGTATTTATTATAATAATACCAAAATGAGGTAAATTTATGAAAGTAACTCAAATTGAAACATTAAGAGAAGTATCTAGAAAATTAGTAAGAGAATTGGGCATATTGCAAGTAGATCAGCTTGATTCCAATATGACACCCGGGCATTGGCATGCATTGATCGAGATTAACAGAGTTTCTGATATCACCATCTCAAATTTAGCTGAACTATTGCTTATGTCAGTGTCTAAAATGTCCAGAATCGTCAAATACCTTGAAAAAAATGATTGGATAGAATTAAAAGCCGGAATCGATAAGCGTGAAAAATATTTACATACAACCCTCAAAGGAAAGAGTGAAATAAAAAAGATTGATAAATTTTCTATTTCTAAGGTGAGTGGCGCTTTTGAATTTTTGGATGATTCAGAAATGCTAAAAATTATTGAGGCAATCAGTAAATATAGTGCTGCTTTAGAAAAAAGCAGATTAAAAAAAGAGCAAATTAAAATAGCCACTCTTTCCACTTCTCGTCCATTAAGGCAGCAAATTGTCAGCATGATTTCTAATATTCAGAAAAACGAATTTTCCATTCCAATATCCAAGGAAACTAATGCTGGTATATTAAAAGCTGAGCAAGAGTATTATTATAACAATAGCTATAATTTTTGGTACGCTGTGGATGAGCAGGGAAAAATCATAGGCAGCATCGGCTTGAAAAAAATTGACGCCAAAACAGGAGAAGTTAAAAAATTCTTTGTTACTTCTGAATATCGAGGAAAGGGAGTTGCTCAAAAATTAATGGATACCTTGTTAAAAGCATCGGTCAAGCATGGATTTCGGTGTTTATATCTTGGCACAGTAAGCAAGCTTCATGCTGCTCAAAAGTTTTATCAAAAATATGGGTTTAAATCTATTAGCCGTCAAGATTTGCCAGAAAATTTTGAAATATGCCCGCTAGATTCACGTTTTTTTAAAGTTGAGGTTTTAGATTTAAAAAAATCACTTCATGGATAAAATGATAGGAGCATAAACTTTCTTTAGTTGAGCTCCACGCGCAGATAAAAGAGGAAAACTTCCAGCATCATTATGAACCTCGATGGCGTTGGTGCTCAGCAACGCCTGTAGATGCTTTCTCCATTATCCAGATAAACTTAACAAACCGGCACGAATAGGAGAAATAATTTATGAAAGCTGCATGGTATGAAAAAATAGGCTCGGCTGAAGAAGTCCTAGAGATTGGTGAAGCCCCTATACCGGATATTAAACCCAATGAAGTATTGATTCGATTACATACTTCAGGCGTAAATCCATCGGATGTAAAAATGCGCCGGGGTATACGAGAAAAAATGCCATTCCCTCAAATAATCCCGCATAGTGACGGAGCCGGTATTATAGAAAAAGTAGGAGCAGAGATTTCTCATAATCGCATTGGTCAACGTGTTTGGACTTATAATGCACGTTGGCAACGTGCTTTTGGCACAGCTGCGGAATTTGTGGTTCTTCCCGCAGCCTTAGCGATACCACTACCCGATGTAGTTTCGTTTGAGGCCGGTGCTTGTTTAGGTATACCGGCTTTGACTGCGCATCGATGTGTCTTTGTCGATGGCAATATCGAAGGCAAGACAGTTTTAGTGACAGGTGGAGCTGGCAGTGTGGGCTATTATGCTATTCAGTTCGCTAAGTGGGGTGGCGCTACAGTGATTGCGACTGTGAGTAATCCAGAAAAAGCGCGATATGCAAAAGAAGCGGGTGCCGACTATATACTGAATTATCGCAAAGACAACATCGTGGAAAAAGTACATACCCTAACCGACAATAAGGGTGTAGATCACATTGTAGAAGTCGATTTTGGCCGAAATTTAGCAGTAACCCAGGATATCCTTAAATTAAATGGCAGTGTCGCAACTTACGCTTCAATGGGGAATCCCAATCCAGAATTACCTTTTTATCTTTTCCTATTTAGAGGGGCGACATTTCATCTGGTGAATGTCTATGAACTTCCAAATGACGCCAGATCACAGGCTATTCGGGATATAACTTCTCTTCTGGAGTCCAATGAATTAAAACATCTAATCGCCGCACGTTTTGAGCTAAAAGACATTGTCGCTGCTCACCAATTAGTGGAGGGTGGTACGGCTATCGGTAATGTTGTTATCAATGTTATTCAAGAATAAAATAATGATTCTTAAAATTTCTACAAGGGAAATATAGTATGAAAGACAACAAAGGTATTGGTAAACGCAGCATAGGCGATATTGCGCCTAAGCTGGCAGAATTGACTGACGATATCATATTCGGCGATATTTGGGAGCGCAAAGGCTTATCCAAACGTGATCGCAGTCTGATTACAGTTGCAACTCTGGTCGCATTGAATCGTAGAGAGCAATTGCCATTTCATCTTAATTTCGCTTTGGAAAATGGCATTGGTCAGGAAGAGCTGGTCGAGCTTATCACCCATCTGGCATTTTATTCCGGTTGGCCTACAGCGATGTCAGCCATTAATGCCTTAAAAGCACTGCTGGCTGCAAAAACTAATCAATAGAATCCTCGCCGCGGTTTATCATGCAAAACATACCGAAAAATAGCGGAAAACAACGATGAAAATTTTGACCACAATGGACTTATTCTAAATTTTTCTGGCTATTAATAGCAGTCGCTCTGTTCGATATTCATAGAATCTCGATCCATCAATGCTGCATTGCTTCAGCACTTTAAAGCCATTACGGTGCAGCATGTCTTTGAGTTGCGCTGCGGTGTAAACTTGTAAAGTTTGCCTGGTTTTCGACAATTTAGGCGATTATGGGTGGGGGAATTAAGGTGCTAAATGACACCAGCCAAAAAACTTGCGAGCCTGTACCGCAGGTCATATCCAACACAGTTTTTACTCGATATTTTTTTAGAATGTTTTCTATGGCAGCATTAGTCGCCTGGGATGCTTTTTCGTTAAAAGCATCATAGTGTTTAGCCTCTTTATTATAGTGTGAGGGTTTGGCACTGGTGTGAGTTAAACGGTTCATGGTCGTCTTCAAGATTTATAAATGATTGCCGGAAAGAATATTCTCTTTCATAAAAACGGTATGAAATACATTGTCACAATCGACGCTGATATAAGCATTTTGTGTTTCAAATAAATGTCCGCATAACGTTTTTGCATAATCCCAATGCTGCCAGGTAAGGTGGAAAGTGCCGTCTTTGTCGACTGAGTAGGTTCCTTGGTCGGTTTGCGGTTCGTCTTTCGGTTTGACGGACATTTTTCCCCAGGCATGGCCTTGGTTATCGAGATAAAAAGAAAATGTGTTGTTAATTGTGCGTCCATTGAGATTGTCGGTAGGAATGGAAGTCAGTGTTTTATTAATAATGGATTTTTCAAACTCAGATTTATTTATGGGCGACAAGGTGACAGCAAGACAGGCTGAGCTCCATATAAGAGATGCCAAAGCTGTTATTGCCGTAACCACCATAATTGATTTTTTCATGATGCCATCTCCTTTTGAAGGTAAATTAATATTGCCGATTATCGGTTAATCACGCTAATCCCATGCCACGGATAGCGAAGGAAGGTTCTTTATATCATAACAAGCATACACCAGCGTATCGCTGAGCTTACCATTAATAGCTATCCTGTGTGCCTTAAGTGTGGCTTCTAAATGATAACCCAAACGCTCAGGAATTTTTTTGCTGCGAACATTCTTGCTATCGCAAGTAATGGCCATACGTTTTACTGCTAACTGCTTAAAAGCATATTGAGTGATGGCATTGATAGCCTCGGTCATATAGCCTTGGCCTTGGCAGGAGGTTCTTATCCAGTAACCCGTCTCGACTCGCGGAACTTCCCAATCAATCGAGTGAAAGCCAGTTGCGCCAATAAATTGCTCACTATGCCTATCAAAAATAAATAATTGCAGCCAGGGTTCTTCGTTTTTCTTTAAAATCCAATTGGCAGCTGCAATGCGTACTTGCTCCTCAGAATCCTCCAGTGTGGGTTTTTCTTTAGCCCAATCCATAAATTGATGCAGTGTAGCAAACGACTCTAAAATAGCGGCATTGACTACAGTTCCATCGCCTACTCGTGACGGTCTTATTAAAAGACGTGGCGTCATAATTGGCATAGGTAAATCAAGTAAGATAGATTTCATGCTAGTGCTCTAGCTTTTAGTTTTGGCCGATTAGCTGCTTTTTCTAGCCGGCTGAGTTGCTTTTCCAGTTCTTGACACCGAGCCTCTGCAACAGCAGCCCGCTTGTCTGTTTCATGTTGATTTTGCAAATAGTCTTCCAGTTTCTTTTCAAGCAAGGCAATCCTATCCAGCTGCTGAGCCTGTATTGAGGTTGCCGTGCTGAGCTGTTGTTCCAATTGTTTGGTTTGGGCTTCATACGCATCTAATGTGGCTTCTTGCCTGGCAAGCGTTTCTAATGTCTCTTCAAGTTGTTCGTTGGTTTGATCTATCTGAGACTGGGACTGCTCTTTCGTTTCAGCCACGGCTTGGCCTATTTCCGCCAATATGGCTTTTCTGAGGCTGGCGGATAAATCGCGATCAATCACTGACTGAGCATAAGATTGTTCTTTCTTCCACCGGTTTAGGAAGGTGGCAATCGTTCCAAAAGCACCGCCAATATGGCTGAGGATGGTGCGGACGGAGATTTTTTCTCCCGCCAACTGCATTTTTTGAACAGTCTGGCAAAAAACATCGTAGGTAATGGTATCTCGGCGCATGTGAAGGATCTCCTGAAAAAGTAAGGCTTGATATCAAAAATATTCGATATCAGATATTTAAAGATATTAAACGATATTTGATATCTTTACAACGAGCGTGATTTTATTTTCTTTAATGAACCACGATAGCGGAAAGATAAACAAGCGCAGCAGGGTCGGGAGATGTATTAACAGCCTGTGTAGGGCTTCGCATTGGCAGAGATAAAAGATAAAGCAGATAATTTAAAGAAGAATTAGGATGATTTTTTAGGGACCATTCTCTAGTGCTTTTATTTTGGCAACAATAAATGCCGCACGCTCTTTCACGCTAACTTTAGGAACCTCTAATACCTGGTAACCTTGATTCGGATAAAATGCTATTAACCGCCGGTATTCCACCATCGCTTCAGAAAGCGTATGTTTCCTTTCGGTATCTTGACAATAAATTTCCGGCCACGGCGGGATCATGAATACCAGCGGATTAAACCTTAGCGTCGAGGATAAATCATCGTACTGATGAGCATCGGGTCGCGCTAGCGTTTGAAAGTAGCTAATAGCGTCTAAAAAGCAGCGATCAAAAAAACAATAGTGATCGTTTTGTGATGACAATATATCATTCATAGCATGGTAATCAGCCACAGAGCGTTTAATAATGGCTGCACAAAAATCAATGGGACGTTGCCAAGGCGTTAAATCTCCGCCGATTACTAATTGTTCTTTGACAATGGCTCTTCCTGGCTCGGGAACGGTATAATAACCTTGCGATTCAAGCTCGGTAATCAAAGTTGATTTTCCACCACCCGAGCACCCTGTAATTACAATTAATCGATTCATAATAGTATCAGTTAAGTGACATTTTCATATTGCTATGAAAACGACGCCTCGTGAGAGACGATTTCATAAGTGACTAAAGCCACTTACTGGTACAACATTTAATGAATCAGGGGCATAAACCCCTGACTCAGGTCAGTATGAACTGAACACATGCACGTCTCCGTCAACCTTCAATGAAAAAAAATCCGAGATAAACCAATCTCTAGCCATTTTTTCGTAGTCAACATACCAGCGCAGGTTTTCAGGTATTTGTGTGCCTATTTGGTCGAGAAATTCTTCAACAAAATCAGGCTCACTGTTATAAGCGCCGTGATAGCAATCTTCCATCACTGTGACGGCTTGATCGATATCCCCACTGCAATAAGCAATGAGTTCAGCACCTATCTTTCCATGCTCAACAATGAACTTTGCCCATGCTGAAACAGTAGTTAAGCTTTCATATTCATGTATTGTTAGAGAGCCGAAATTCTCAACATCATGAATAGCATGCTCTTCAGCATTGGACTCAGGGCTTAAGCGGAGCATTTCAGTAATGGATTCTTGCAAAATATCCACATCCTGATCCGCATCCAGCCAAATCCCGTGTAAATGGCCATCGTTGTATGCAGCCAAACAGGCAACATATATCCTAGGTAATAAATCAGACATAATTTCTCCAAAGAAAAAACGGAAGAATTAGCTGATACCCATTCAGGGGAGCTATTTCCCCCGTTGGGTGGTTTACGTAGAACGCCATAAGAAAACCTTATGGCGCGGATGATTTATGTTTAGCGCAGAACGCAATATCGCACAGCATAACTCCAATAAGTAAAGATCGCGACGGTTAAATATCCTTGGGCGAAGTGGCGGGAGGTAAATTACTGTCCCGTAACCAGCCTTTGAATCCCATCAACCTACTTTTGAGTTGTACCATTTGAGCTGGATCCTGCTCAGTTAAACCAGCGTAACACTGCGAAAATTGATTGTAGTGCGCCACAAAATGCAACACCACATATTCGCCAGTCTGGCACGCCTGCGTGAGTTCATCGAGTCGGGTTATCAGGTCTGCCTCATCGACAAGACATTCCAGTTCAATATCGTCCGAAGACCAGGAAAGGACTTTGATCTTGAGGATCATGCCTTCCGGTGCTTGTTCAATACTGGATAAGTTACCGAAGCCAGATAAACATAATACAAATTTACTCATATTTCCTCCTTGTAAAAATAAAGAGGAAATACCCATAAGGGGTTTTTCCCCTATGGGTGGTTTTCATGCAGAAATACAGAAGCGATTTAATTATCTTCTGAATATTCTGCATGGTGAATTTCAGCTTCTTGAGCAATGGCTATGCCAAGTACTTAATCAGCTGAACTGGATTAAAGAAGGTTCTTAAAAATTTCCTTCAACGAAAAGAAAAATAGCTGCACCAAGCCTTGAAATGAAAATACATTTTCTTATCAAGGCTAAGATTGAAGAGTCGAATACCATTAACGAGATAAAGACTGAACCAAATAGGTCAAGCGAGATCCACGTTAAAAAAATAAACGAATAATAAAGTAGAATTGCAGATAATCTGCAACGGATAGTCAAGTAGAAAGGGTTTAAAAAACCCTCGGAAGGTAAAGTAGAATACCCGCTAAGCGAGTACGGCCACGAAATCGGAATAAATTCCGACGACCAGGGAAGTTGCATCGTAGCACGCCTGATCTTTACTGCGGTTTTAAGTCTTGCAGTGAGACTCATACAGGTATTTTACGCTATTTTATTCGAGAATCAACGCCCTGAAAGGGTGTTTAGCAAAAATAAGAACTTAAGTTCTTTATTTAAAATCACCGCGGGGATTTCGCCCATTTTATCTTTGGCTTCTTTTGCCAGCGCATTATTATCACGGATATCTTGGCGCGAGACATGCACTTTCCAAGCTAAGGGAATAGAAAATAACTGACGAATACTTGGCACCACGCTGATTGGGAGCTGGTTGAATTCCACGATTTGCCCGATATGGCGTAAGGTATAAGCTTGTCGTGAGATATAGTCTAACTCCGACAGTACAGCAGCCGCCATGTAACTAAAAGGTGTGACAAATCTCAACGTTAATGGCATCGGTTTTGGATTTTCAAATAAAGGGATATTAAATCCACGTAGTTGTGATAAGCGGTACGTTAAATGCTGTTCTATTTTTTGCATCGCTTCTTGAATATGATTTATTTTCTCGTCTATTTTCATGAAGCACCAATCTGCATAAGGGTCATCTGCTTGATGCCCTTTCCATAAATCACGTACCTTCGTAGCAAACTGCCACAAACCCTGTTGATAGGCTTTCCAATTGCCATTTAATAAGGATTGCGCTAACCGGGTGTGTAAAGTGAGGTGGATATCTCCATCCATATAAAGCGGCAGTGCCTTTGTTTGAGAGGATTCTGGAATTAATTCATGATTTTCAGTTTGCTGAGATTTTGTCACTATAACTACTCCTATAAGGGAATTTCACTGACGAAATTAGACTGAATCGGAAGTGATTTTAAAAAGTCTGGTAAATACATTACTTGCAGTATGATCCCTTCTAAAATCAGACGATTTTCAAATCGATCTGGCCGGTAACGGTGGAGTACGGAATGATTTTTTTCTAATAAATAATCATGGAGATTTTCTAGTAGATGTTCTTGAGAGGAATATTGTGGATAGCAAGACAGGAAATCATCAATGCGCTTTGATTCAATAAATAAACCGGGAGTAACACGCAGGAATGAATTATTCTCTGAATCATTGTCGCTATCCTGATATTGCTGCTCTAACCATACGGTGAAATCTTCTAAGGTGCTAGCAGCTGGTTTTTTTATCGCTTTAAGTTTTTCAGAATGTAATGGATATTCTATTTCCTCAATTGCTTTTTTTATTAAACCCATAAGTGAGTCATTTCTTTCTACTTGCACGCCTGATGTGATGGCTTGCCACCAACTATCAAAGACATCAGGATACGAAGCCAGCCAGCGCATGGCGTAGGAAGGAATAAGTTTTCCTACAAGAAGCGCCATGCAATGACTGGAATCTATTAATGCGTGATTGGGACGAGCGGTTATTGTGTAATAAGTTTTTGGCTCATACAAAGTGCCAGCTAATACTGACCACTGACCGAGTTTTTCATTATTGTTCAGGTATAAATTTACAGCGCGATCTGTTTGTAACCGTGCCAATCCGGTTAATAAGCAAACTGTGAAAACTGCATAAGTCCATAAAGGTTCTTGCTCAGCGATGGATTCGCTCTCAGAATGTTGAGGCAACATGTAACCGCGACGTAATTTTAAAGCAGTGACCGCTAGCTCCAATTGCCGTTTCAGTAAGCTATAGGGTTCCGGTTGCTTAACGTCAAAAGGCATGGCTTGGCAAAATTCTGCAAACGCTGTGAAAGTAGCAAGATACAATTGTTGATATACATCGGGAGGCGCACTGATGAGGGATTTCAATTGTAATAGTAGTGGCTGTATCAGTGGCTGTCGGCTAATAGCTTCACCTGATAAACAAGGCAATAATTGAGGTTCTGTGACTTTTTCCATAGCGATTTCCTATAAGCTAAGCGGCTTTGAGAAAACAGTGCGATTGCGAAGACATTAAGCGCAAAATATTTTCCAGATCCGCTGGTACTTCAACAGACTCCTGTTGAGGCAGCGGCATACGCAACTTATATAGCTTTCCCCCTTCCAGAAGAGCAAAAGCCTGTCCCTTTGATAAATTCAATACGTCGTTTTGTTCTATCAGACGCTGCTCACTGTGGGAGAGGCGATCTTCATTACTGGAGCGGAAGAAGACCCCTTCCTCACCATGCGCCGTGTCACTACTGCTTGAGGCAGGGATAACCCGCAAAATGGGGACTCGGGGTAATTGCTCCAATAGCATTTCAACCGTGCGTGCTTCTTTGCAACGAAACATCACGATCGTGCCAAAATTACCAGCGACTTGACCCGCTTTGGCGGCGGCCTTTAGACGGGCTTCGACATCAGACCAGGTCTGTGTGTAAGCTGCGACGGTGATGCCTGCGCCTCGACCCTTGTTGAGCAAAGGGATGAATTCATCGCCAATGATTTCATTGAATTCATCCGAATGAACGCAAATGCGAGGGAGGGCTTTACTTTGCGTGGCTGTTTTATAAAAACCATCATACAAGCCGTGCTTATACAGCCGACCGGCGACAGCGACTAGATCAGCAAATAAGGCATTCCCTACCGCCGTAGATACCTCACGATCCGTTAAGGCATCCAAACCGACATAGACAATCTGGCAAAATACAAAAATCCAGATATATTAATGAAATTGCAATTTACCTTAAGGTGGACCCCCTATGGTTGGCTACTGGGTCTTCCGCTCTTAAAACTCACTATCCAACTCAATTAACAGAGGTATCTCAAATACCTATTTTATCTTGGGAGAAAATAGGTGAGGAAAATCAAATGCCTTATGAGGGTATGGTTGGAGGAACCTTCGATCATTCAGATCTAAGTTATGCTCTTAAAATTAAGGACGACTCAATGTCACCAAAATTTGAGGTTGGCGACGTATTGTTAGTTTCAGAGAATGATAAACCCGAGCATGGAGATTATGTGATCGCAAATATTTTGGCTAATTCACTAAAAATATGTCGAAAATATCAAAATGAAAATGAGTCAAAGCTTGTTGCACTTAATCCAGGCTATGGCGTGATACATTATAACGATACAAAATTCGAAATTATTGCAATAGTTAAAGAAAGCAGGATGAACCTTAGAGTATGAAAATTATTGAAGCTTTCAAGAATTTTGTTTTTACATGGCTTTATAGAATTCAAAATTTCTTTGACAGCCATTATAGCTATGAGCTAGAGGGATTTTCTTTAGAGAAAGGACAAACTTCAGTAATATATAGGGTTCAAGGAAAATATCAAACTTACAAAAGAAATTTAATTGACTGTTACAATGACCAAGCTTTTCTTTCATCTTTTTCACCTTTAAACGTAAAACAAATTTGTCAGCAATATTTTGCTGATTCGCCATCCACAAAAGATGTTGTATCTACTAATAAAGTTTTCTATCCAATAAGAATACCAGCCAGAAGACAAAAGTATCTTCCCTGTCTTGGGATGCTTTATATTGGTTTGCTGACTACATCTATTTTACTTTCACCTAATCTTGTTAGAGTTGGTCCTTACACAGAGCCTGGAGGAATTTTATTGTTTCCTCTGACCTATTTACTTGCGGATACTATTTCTGAAGTTTATGGTTATCAAATTGTAAGACTTATTATTTGGAGCGTGCTTTTGTGTTTAACCATAGTTACAATCGGTATATGCGCTTCAATTATGCTGCCCCCACTCTCAAGCAAAGCTAATACTGAATATATTCATGTTTTTGGAAATATGCCAAGATTGTTTTTGGCTAACGGAATATCAATCGTTTTATCAGACTTTTCTAATGCATATTTCTTTTCTAAATTAAAAATTGTTAACCATGGAAAATATTTATGGTTACGTGTAATAGGCGCTTCAGCTATGGGAGAGATTACATATACGATAATTTGGATTTTTATATTTTTTATTACTCAACTTTCTCTTGGGCAAATGATATCCATGGCAGTTCAAAATTATTTTTTTAAAGTGGTCTATAGTGCTTTTTTTATTCCTCTCTTTTACATATTATCATCTAAACTTAAAAAAGCTGAAGGATTGGACACTTATGATTACAACATTTCATACAATATGTTTTCAACCAAACTGGATGATTTTAGTAAGAGCAAGGAGTAATATTTTCATTTCTATTCATAAACTTTATATTGACATTTTACAATTTGATTTCGGAGTTTGATATGAATATACAGATTGAGAATGCTATTGACTTGATGGCAAAGCAAGATTGTAAACTAGTTTCTCACTATTATACAAATCCATTAGTGCAAGATCTTGCAGAAAATTCTGGGGGGTTTGTCGGTGACTCACTAGATATGGCCATATGGAGTCGTAAGCAAAGCTGTCAATCTATTCTAGTTGCTGGCGTGTATTTCATGGCTGAAACTATTAAAATTCTAAATCCAGATAAACATGTTTATATTGTTGACGAAAATGCTACTTGTTCCTTGGATTTAAGTTGCGGATATGATGACTTTATGTTGTTTTGTCAAAATAACCCAGATAGAACGGTAATTGCTTATATTAATACATCTGCTAAAGTAAAAACACTAGCCGATTGGGTTGTTACCTCGAGAAAAGCTGTTGAATTAATTTATTATCTAGAATGTAAAGGTGAAAAAATTTTGTGGGCTCCAGATAAGCACATGGGTTCTTACTTAAAGCAAGAAACCAAAGCAGATATTTTATGTTGGGATGGAGCTTGTATTGTTCATGAGTCTCTAAAGGCAAAAGGAATTGCAAATCTGATTGAAAAAAATCCTGATGCTGCTGTTTTTGTGCACCCAGAAGCCCCCTTAGAAGTAATTAATCTTGCCACTCTTGTAGGGTCTACAAAAGACATGATTGATCAAATTCAAAAAATTAAAAATAAACAAATTATTGTTGCTACTGATCGAGGAATAATTTATAAGTTAACTAAAATTGCTCCTGAAAAGGAGATTATAGAAGCGCCAAGCGGAGGGACTGGGGCTACCTGTGTCGCTTGTGCTCATTGTCCTTGGATGGAGATGAACACATTGGATAAAATTATTTCTCAATTAAACCATAAAAATTCAGAAATATTATTAGATGAAGAGATAATCTATAAGGCACAGAGACCATTAGAAAAAATGCTTAATATAGACAACTTAATATACCGTTATTAAGTAAAGATTTATTCAATAAATTTTGAATTATGATTGATCCTTCATAAATGGAGCTTGTTATGAAATATTCTGAAGTGGCGGATGAATATAAAAAAATTGCTAAAAATCAAGCTTCTGCTGGCGAAGAGCTAATTAGTTTGATTTTTTTTAAAGGACAAGAGTCTATTTTAGATTTAGGGTGTGGGACCGGACATCTTGCTTTCGAGTTAAGTAAAAAAACTTCGGGACGGGTAATAGGGATCGATCCCTCAGAAGGTATGATTCGACAAGCTAAAAAGTCTTATGGTGAGTTTATAAAATTTGTTTGTGAAAAAGGTGAAAATATGGCTTTCACCTCTCAATTTGATGTAATTTTTTGTAATTCTGTGTTTCACTGGTTTAAAGATCCTGTTCCTGTGCTAAAAAAAATTCACCAAGCATTAAAAAATCAAGGTGTATTTGCTTTGCAAACTCCAGTAACTGAATGGTGTGATTTTATTGTAGATGCCATTGATCAAACCTGTAAATCAGACAATATAAAACAATATATGGAACACTATTTAAATCCATGGTTTCATCTTAAAAATGCCAGTGCTTATCAAGCCTTATTAGAATATCATGGTTTTAATGTTCGTTTAGCTTTTGATGAAGATGTTACTACCCAAGCTTGTGATTTTGAAAAAATAGTTGGCTTATTTAATTCTGGACCAGCTTTAGCTTATCTTAACTTCGAAAACTACTCTATTCCATGTAGTGAAAATTTTAAAAATAACTTTATCGATACTTTACATCAAATTATTCGTCAAAAGATGGGTAACAGGACAGTGGTTGATATTACTTATCATAGAGCTTTCTTAATTGCTTGTAAGTATGATGGCATCTGTTAGTAAATCTGTTATTACTCATAAGGGAATTTTTTATACCCGCATAAGTACAAATTTATCATTAGATGCTCCCGTCATACTTTTTATTCATGGTATCGGGGAATCTAGTTTATGCTTCAAAGAGGCTCTTCTTCATAGCAATTTATTAGGGTTAGGAACTTTAATAATGCCAGACTTACCTGGGTTTGGCGCGTCCATTCATGCAAGCGTTTCAAACTACGAAGATTATATTAGTATTGCAACCGATAATCTGTTGTGTTTAATAGGAGAGGTCGCAATAAATCATAATCCTCTTATACTAATCAGTCACTCTGCTGGGAATGTTATTGCCTTAAATTTACTCCCCCAGCTTAAAAATCATTTGATTGCTTATGTAGATATGGATGGAATTTACGCAGCAGAGCCATGGCGTTATAGCAGCCAAGTGCATCGATATGCCTCAGCTGACATATTTTATAGTCAAGCATACAATAACTTATTAACTGAAATTCAAACAGCACCTAATGAATCTCTTCTGCGTTACTATAGTAGTTTTGTTCGTTGCTACCCAGAAGCATTTTATCAATATGCGAAAGCCACTCAGAAATTCTTAATTCACCAAAAATATTACTTAAATTTTGTTAAAGGAAAACATTTATTTATAGCTTCGAAAAAAATTAACGGCCTGTTACTTAACCAACTAGAAACATCTGACATAAAGGTTATTCAATTATCATGTTTAGGACATTGGGTAATGCTGGAAGAACCTCAAAAAGTTTATGATTTAATAGTACATTGGATTACTAATATTCATATCCCCATAGATACTGACCAATGCTGCTATCCGTATGAATGGAATCATTGAGGGAGGATGATCTATTGTCTAAAAGATATCAATCAACTCTTATAATAAAACATGATTCATTGCAAAAGGGTATATTACTTACCGTATGCATAGGTTTTTTTCTCGTTTGCTTAGACACGAGTGTCGTCAATGTTGCTTTAGATAATCTACGTTTAGGTCTACATATAGACGTAAGCGGATTACAATGGACAGTTACCTCCTACACTTTGAGTTTTGCTTCATTGCTTTTAGGTGCCGGTGCATTAGGGGATCGTATAGGTGCAAGAAAAGTTTTTGTGTTTGGGTTATCCATTTTTTCTATTGCTTCCTTGTTATGCGGCTTAGCACCTTCTTTGTGGTTTTTAATCTTCGCAAGAATTCTGCAAGGGGGTGGAGCTGCACTACTTGTTGCAAATTCTCTGTCCATTCTTCATCATATTTTTGTTCAACCACGTGCCAAAGCACGAGCTTTTGGTGTTTGGGGTGGTGTCGGCGGTATCGCGATTGCAGCCGGTCCAGTTCTAGGTGGTTTTTTACTTTCGATGTTTGGTTGGCGCTCTATTTTTTTATTGAATATACCGTTTTGTCTTTTAGGCATATATATGGTATTTTGTTTTATTCCAAAAATAGAACGTTCGCCTAAGCAGATAAAATTTTTTGCTCAAGTTATTTCCATTCTAGCCCTTGGGTCATTGACTTATTCTTGCATTTCTGCGGGATCAAAGGGATGGACTCACTATTCTGTGGTCATAGGCGTTTTTGTATTCATTATTTCAACTATTGCCTTCATTTTAGCGGAAGTTTTCTCATCCTCACCGTTACTACCTAGAGGTATTTTTCACCGCCGAGGTTTTACCGCAGCTTTAATCGTTGGAATCATCATCAATTTTGGATATTACGGTCAACTATTTGTCCTAAGTCTGTATTTTCAACAAATTAAAGGGTATTCCGCCCTTGAAACAGGATTTGCTTTTTTACCTCAGGCAATCATTGGTGCATTAACCGCATTTTTTTGTGGAAAATTGACTGCAAAAATAGGCCCTGGTATCCCCATGTGTATTGGCTTACTTATAGGATTTTCCGGATTTATTACACTAACGTTTATTAATCAAAATAGTTCTTATTTGGCGATCATTATGCCTATGCTGATTGTTGGATTTGGCATGTCATTCATTGCCCCTTCAACAGTTTCTGCAGCCATGTCTTCTGCTTCGTCCGCTGATGGAGGAGTTGTTTCTGGTATCATTAATGCCGCCCGTCAGAGCGGAAGTGTTCTGGGGATTGCAATTTTAGGCAGTTTGATCGGCTCTATTGCTTTTACCGCCGGAATGAGTCTTGCATTTTTTATTGCAGCTGGTTTTTACTTTGTTGGGCTTTGTTTGACTGTATTTTGGATTTTGCCACAACAAAATAGCATAAATTCTAAAACGGAATTAAATGTGGTTGATGATCTGACCCCTTAATTGGAAAGACCATTTAATATCGGGTTATATAATTTAGCTGAAAATACCTAACTTAATTAGTCTGAAAAAGTATCGCCCTGCTAATTTCTTCCCGACATATTGGTATTTCAAGCGGCGCTTGGATTGCCAATTTTATTAATGAGCCAGTTATTTCTGCTATAGCAATTTCAATATTGCCATTAATAACAATTACTTCTTTTAGCTTTTCTATTACGAGCACGGACATTATAACCTCCTTATTTTTCTTTTTTTTAGAGATTAGATCGTTTAGTGTACTATTTACAGAGA
>DASZWJ010000008.1 GCA_035546635.1 Gammaproteobacteria bacterium | reverse complement strand
CAAAATATAAAACATTTTGGAGAAATATATGTCCACAAAACCAGCGCCATTTATTGAGCTAAAAACACCATCCACTTTAAAAAGATATTCTGATGAAGAGCGTCAAAATCACTGCGAGAATTGGAAAAAAAGTGGCTTGAGCATGAGTAAATACTGCCGACAAGTTGGGCTGCCAATATCATCTTTGAGCAAATGGTTGAGCGACAATAACAACCGAGTGATAGAGAAAAATACACAAGAGCCGGCTTCAATGGCGACGATCCAATCTCAAGTTGGCATGGAAATTATCTTAGTCAGCGGGATTAGATTAAGGTTATCAAGGGTAACAATTTCTGAAATGTTGCGCTTTGTGAAGGCATTAGAGTCATGAAATTAACATTATCCTCCCCTCAAATATGGTTATCTTCTCAGCCGGTTGACTTTAGGCGGTCAATAGATGGATTATGCGAAATAGTTAAATCTCATTTTTCTGCAAACTTAAAAGAAGGTGTTTTTATATTTTTGAATCGCAGTCGGAAGAAAGTCAAGATATTGACTTGGCATAAAAATGGGTTTGTATTGATCTATAAACGTCTTGAACAAGGCTGTTTTAAGCTGTGTAAAGCAGAAAATGATATAATGACATTGGATGAGAAGCAATTAAGCTGGTTGCTGGCTGGGCTTGATTGGGTTTCAATGTCTAATTGGAATGAGCTGGAATTTCACGAATATTTTTAAAGTATTAATGCTCAAATATTTAAAAAACCAGTTAAAAATAAAGTATAAATTTGATAAAATGGCTAAATGACAAATCATGAAAAAATTCAAAAAATTATCGGAACTCTAAGCCATATTTCAGATGATAATGTTGAAATATTTGAATCTTTGCTTGCAGATAAAGATGCGACTATATTTAATTTAAAAAATGAAATAAGCTGGCTGAAGCAGCAAATTAAACTAGGTCAACAAAAAAGGTTTGGCCAATCAACAGAAAAATCAGAATCATTACAACTTCCTTTGATTTTCAATGAAGAAGCAGAAACTGACTCAGCTCCTGAAGAAAGCACTGAAACCATTAAATACACACGTCGTAAAGTAAAAACACGGGGTCGCCAATTAGATACTTCTAAACTATTGCGAGAACGCCACGTCCATGACCTGTCTGAATCCGAAAAAATATGCGTCTGTGGTTGTCAACTTGAAAAAATTGGCGAAGACATCTCAGAACAAATAGATCACATTAGAGAGCAAATTAAAGTCATTGAGCATGTTCAACCAAAATATACCTGTCGCCGATGTGAAACCATCAAATCAGAAAAAAAACCCGAATCTCCTTTCCCCAAATGCATGGCTAGCGCCAGACTTATCACAGATGTTGTCATTAAAAAATATGAACATCATTTGCCTCTTTATCGACAGTCAAAAATATTTGCTGGGCAGGGTTTGGCTATTCCTGATAATACGCTAGGTAATTGGGTTATGGGGGCCGCAGAGGTTTTATCTCCATTACAAGATGCATTATATCAACAATTTCTAAATACGCGCATTATCCAAGCGGATGAAACTCCTGTAACTGTTTTAAAACCTCACAAAAAGGGTTACTTATGGGCGTACCATAGTTACGATCCCAAAAATCGATTTATCCTTTTTGAATTTAACTTGAGCCGAGAAGGAGGGAATCCAGATCGGGTATTAAAAAATTTTAATGGATTATTGCAAACGGACGGATATTCCGGCTATAACAATTTAAGAAAAAACCCTGAGGTGACCCATTTTGGTTGCTGGGATCATGCCAGAAGAAAATTTATTGATGTAGTTAAAATCAATGGCAATAATAAATCCGGTAAAGCAGGTGAAATGTTGGTGCATATTGGCGCCTTATATCAAATCGAAAAAGATATTAAGGGTTTTAGTGTTCTCGATCGCGCATTAGCTCGGCAAGAAAAGTCCAAACCTCTGTTAGACTTAATATTTAGAAAAATAGAAAAGATACATGCGCCACCCCAAAGCGCTTTAGGAAAAGCCATTACTTATTGTCTAAATCAGAAACCTTATCTTTGCCGCTACATTAATTATGGTGAAATCGAAATCAGTAATTGCTGGATTGAGAATCAAATTAGACCCTTTGCAGTTGGCAGGCGCAATTGGCTATTTGTTGGCAATGAAAAAAGCGCTAACAAATCAGCTTTGCTTTATAGTCTCATTCAAACCTGCAAATTGAATCAGGTTGATCCACGACAATATTTAGAATATGTACTCAATCAAGCTCACAAAATCAGACGCAAAGAAGTAGAACCCACCTCTCTCCTGCCGCAGTTTATCAATAAGTCCTTATTTATATAAAGAAAACATTCGCTAGAAAAATTCAAATATGGGATGGAATTATTAGGGGCTTACGAAACAATAATGGCTAAAATCTGGAAAGAAAAAGTGTATTTAATGCTGACAGAGGAAACTTGCCATTATTTACCTTTTAAACAAATAGTTGAAAAAGCACTGCGTGATATTGATCTGGAAGTTAAATTAATAGCTAAAATGCAGCAACCTTTCTTGGAGTATATGCCGTTATATAATCAAATAATTGAATTAATTGCTGAGTATCTTCAACCGGATATGGAGCAACTTAGACAAACCATTAAAACACATAGTAGTTTTTTTAAACCATTCGCAAATATTCCTATCGCTCCCGAATCCCCCGATCCATTACAAATTCGAACCTGTCTGAAAACTTAACCTAAAAATTTCACAGGCAACTTGCAAGGTAAAATCAATTCCTGCTCTAACACCTAAATCTCAAATACTTCAAGTATTGTGTGGGCTCCTGATATCGAACTAATTTTTGATTAGTGTCACTATGATATTTCGTCGATGGGGTTTCAATCGGTGTTCCCATAGAAAAATCCCTTGCCATTGCCCCAAAGCGAGTTTGTTATCTATAATAGGCACAGAAACTGCTGTTTGTGTTAAGGCGGTTCGCACATGCGCTGGCATATCATCTAAGCCTTCAATGGTGTGTTGAAAAATAGCATCGCCGTCGGGTACTAAGCGCGACATAAAGGCTTCCAAATCTTTTAATACGGTCGAATCCCAATTTTCCATGATGAGAAGAGAAGCGCTCGTATGTGGGATAAAAATGTGGCATAAACCTGTATGCACAGTGGATTGTTGAATGAAGTCGTTAACGGCTTCATCTAGATTATAAAATCCGCGGTGTTTTGTCTGAACTTCTAGAAATTTTTGATTGGCCATGAACTTTTTCATCCAGTTGAAGAAGATAATTAATTAAATAATATTAAGCGATGGTTAGCCCGGCCGATCAAGCTTGAATATATTTTTACCGGTGACAACAGCATAATGGTTATAACCTAGTCTTGCTATGGGCTGAAATTTATCATAATCAATGAAACCGTCCGTTAGAATCGCGGGGTTAATATGCACCAACTCCACTGTACCAATAACCATGCGATTAATGTCATCTTTAGAAAACACCGGTAATTGAATTGATTGATAATATTTACATTCCATTTGAATGGGTGCATTTTTAACTCTAAAGGGTTTAACTAAAATTGAAGGCAAATATTCCAGTCCGCTGTATTCAAATTCGCTTTGTTTTCTAGGTAAGTTAGCTGAGGTTAAATTCACTTGTTCTCTTAATTCGAAAGTGGCGACATTCACCACAAATTCACCAGTTTCCTCGACATTATACAAGGTATCTTTGGGGCCGCCTTCAATATGGCTATCCATAGTAGAAAACATCACCATCGGTGGATTGTCGCAAATGACATTGAAGTAACTAAAGGGCGCTAGATTGGGTATGCCATCAGGATTAACTGTACTCAGCCAGCCAATAGGTCTAGGCGTAATGCAGGCTTTAAATAAGTTTTTGGGAAGATCGCTGATTTTATAGGTTTGCATTTAATAACTCTTTTAAAGGAAGAAAATTACTATGGTATTGTTTTGTTTGGTGACTGGGATAAAGTATCTGCATTGACGAGAAAGTTTTCGCTTTGGCGTTGAGATGTAAGTATGACTAAAAAAATCTTTTGGATTGATTCCTATCTGACTGAATTAGAAACGACCATTGAAACGGTCAATGCGAATCCTGGGTAATGATATGCACAGGACTTAACCCATTATTCCCTATTCAAAAATACTAGAGCTACCTTTAGAACTTTTATGTGCATTATAAGTGCCAGCCATATCAATGTTGTTAATAATAATATCATCAATATTAATATGTTGCTTTCGTGTAGCGCAAAAAATAACTGCTTCAGCGATATCTATTGCTTCTAAGGGAATCATTTTTTCATAAAACGATTTTGCTTTTTCTTTATCTCCCCAACGAACTTCGGATAATTCGGTTTTTGTAGCTCCAGGGTCAATTTGTGAAACACGAATCTGGGTGCCCAACAAGTCGATTCTTAACAATTAGGTAATCGCCTTTACTGCGTGTTTAGTTGTTGTTTTTAAGATTTAAAGCCATAGGTTTCTCCAAATTTTTGCCTTCCAGAAGAAGGGTTAATGTTTTTTTCGAGGTGCTGAAATTATGGGACAAATCCAGCATTATGATATAATTGTAACTCGTTATTTTTTTAGAATATATATGAAAACCGATATTTTATACCTTGCTTCCCAATCATCAGCGCGTCGTCGTTTGCTGGACTATGCAAAAATTAATTATCAAGTTATTGCGCACGGTAGCGATGAAGTTCTGACTTTTACACCTTCAACTTTTCATGAGCAAGTATTGGCAATTGCTCAGCATAAAATGCAAACCTTAGTTTTGCCTAATGCAAAGACTCTTGATAATGAATACATCTATGTGCTGACCGCCGATACTTTAGTGAGAAATACGGTTGCCGGACAAATTTTTGGCAAACCAATTAATCGCGACGATGCTATTGCCATGCTGACTTCAGAGCGCCAAGCGCCAGTTGAAGTTTTGACAGGCTGTTGTCTTGAAAAATTGCATCGTCAGGATCATCGTTGGGTTAGTGTCGATACGGCGCATTGGGTAACTGGCGCTACCATAGAATTTCATGTTGATCCTGAAGCAGTTGAGCAATATTTTTCGATTTTTCCATGGGCATTGCAATGTTCAGGCGCCGGTGTTGTTGAAGATCATGGATTATCCTACTTGAAAAGTATCTCAGGTTCTTACACTGCAGTTTTGGGTTTGCCACTGTATGAGCTACGTTTGGCGCTGAAAAAAATGGGCTTTCGGCAGTAGTATTGTAAGTAGAGTCTAATTAGGTGAGCTTAATGTTTTCCACTATCTCAGCAGTCAATGGCTCTCCCCTAATTAAGGGGGCATTTTAATCAAAAATAATATACCTTACTCATTGATTGGATGAGAAAAAGGAGATTAAAAATGCCCCAACGGGATTTTATCCTAAATTTGCCCGGCTTTACTATCAAAAAAGTCAGTG
>DASZWJ010000007.1 GCA_035546635.1 Gammaproteobacteria bacterium | reverse complement strand
ACGCTGGTCAGAAAATCAATTTTGACCAAAAAGTATTTTTCAAAGTCTGAAAATGAGAGTGATTTATTAAAAATTACGGCCAATCAGGCTAATGCTTTGATTTGTCAGCTGGCTTTAGCGGCATAATTGGCTAAAGTCCAGTATTCTAAAATTTGAAATAGATTATTTGAAAAATTTCATATTATCATTTTTTTATAAAATGATAAAATAGTTTCATAATTTCACTACACAAACGAGGGATAATGGATGAAGCTAATTTTAGGAGGATTAATTATTTTATAAATTGAGGTATTAAAATGAGACTTTTTTCTGAATCAACACCATCTAATAAACCCCAGCCAACGACGAAAGCTAAATTTGAGAAAAAACCAATTAGTTCTGAAATAACATTTGAGTTTCTTGACAACCCGGAACATCCCGAGGAAACCTTAGGTACCGCGATAGAGCTTGACGGACGGTATCTGGAACCTCCATTCGAACAGAAGGCTAGTAAAATTTTTCCAAAACTTCCTTTTCAGGCAATTATAGTTTATTTAGACATCATCAGTTTAATTAATCTTGGCAAAACACAAAAATCGATGTTCCCATATTTTCTTTCTCCCCAATGTCTTTTTGCGTTTAATCAAGTCAATAGGATGACCGTATTGTCTTATTCTGCTGCATATATAAAACTGAAAGATTATATAGAAAAGAATTATTGCTCCTTAATAACTGATGAAAAACAAGGTGAAATAGAAACTGGAAAATTGGCTTTATATCAAACAGGAAACGCAAACGCTTTTAGACATTCGAGATCAGGAGAAACAGGCAAGAAACGATTAAATGAATTTTTACAAGATATTTTTAAAATGCAACATATGCCACAAGCTCAAAAAGAAGGTTGCGTGATATTGTTACAGTATGTTGAATCCGTAATCATTGCTAAACAAGGTGATCGATTCCCTCAGATGCTGGCGGATGCAGTGACAGATGGTCTATTTATTGTTTCTCCTACTGAACCTAGGAGTAATACACAAATTTTAGAAGGTGAGCGAGCAAAACATGCTGGTCATGCTATTGCCCGCATTACAAAAACTGCCAATGCTCATTCTAGGAGTGGTCTTAAAAAGCTACAAGATGTAGGAGATGCTATAGTAGAAGGTTTAGATAGAATGTCGAGTGCCAGCACAAGCAGTGATATAACATGGATTCCCTTCCCATAGTTTATCACCCTTGAGTAGCTGTTTTCTTTACTATGGAACATGGGCTCAAAGGACTCATTTTGCGCAAGTAGAATTTAAAATACTTTAGCCCCTTGCAAAAATGCTGAATAGCTTAGCAATTGTACTGGTCGATTTTCATTTTGCCAACCATTTACAATGCAGTAATAAATTTCCCGATCTATGAATTTTGTAGTGTCAAAGACCAGCCACTCTTTAAATGGCGGAAGCGAGGATTGCTGCGGTAAAAATACAATCTTTTCTTTGTTTCTCAAGGCGTCTAACAGGGTATCCAACACAGCATCGGATTCGGCGTTGGCCATATCGCAAAACAGCTTCATATCCTCCAGAGTACGCACCAACGACCAGGTCGACTGTAAATATCATTGAATTTATTATTACTATGAGCGTTATCAATATTGCATGTCATTTCGAGAAACTTATAATAGGGCTTGAATCCTTCCTCCAATAAGAACTTGACTACGTAGGCAAAGATTCATGCACCGTTATTTCAATCCCTGATCGATGTTTGGGAATCTATTTTTAGCTAGTTGAATGCCAAGTTTGTATACCTGACAAATATTATGGCAATTATCAAGCCCGAAAAATTCTAATAGAGCATTATTTCCCTTATTTTATTTGTAGCTCAAGCATTTTGGATATGCTTACAATCTTTCTAATGTTCTATTTGTCCATAATTTGCATGTATTGTTGCGCCATTAAGCAGTGGGTTCAGCGCACAATAAAATGTTAATTTGGCTATTTCTTCTGGCTTAATCAATTTATGAAAGCATATTTTCGATAGTATGATATCTAGGTTTGATTGATCACTTTGTAAATGTTGCTTTAGCATTTTTGTGTCGGTGAAACCCGGGCATATGCAGAGGGTATGGATATTTTTTCCTGCTAAATCTTGAGCAGTTGATCGCATCATGCCTAATAATGCATGTTTAGAAATAACATAGGATGCAGCATTTTGTACTGCTTTTTCCGACAAAGTTGAGCCGATATACAAAATTGAAGATCCTTTTGACATCTTCGGTATAAGCAGTGTATTTAAAATAGCAGGAGCGACTAAATTAACCTCAAGCACGTCTCGAAGCTCTTGGGCTGACAAATTTTGTATACTGTCTTTTTTATAACATGCAGCATTATGTATCAGGCATATTTGTTCGTTTTGACAAAATTGATTAGTCATTGATAGCTTAAATGGATCTTGCCAGTTTTTATCTCCTAAATTTAAACTGAAATTTTTTAAGTTCGAATGCGTTAAATCTGACTTTGTTCTAGATATATTTATAACATTCCAATCCTGCGTCAAAAAAAATTCCGCAGTTCCTTTCCCTATTCCCTGGCTTGCTCCAGTAATTATGGCTGTAGGCATTTTTGTTTAGTCCATTTAGCGATGGCTGATTGAGATGGGCTGCTGGAAATTTTTATTTTGATCGCGTTGATATTTCTTATATATTCATTCTTAATATTGCTAAGTAAGACGCTTAGCATCCAGAAAGCGAGTTCTTCTATAGTGATATTAGCGACAGGTAAAAATTTGACATCTCTTTTTAAAAAGACCATCCTTTCATCAAAAAAGTGACAAAAATAATAGGTATCCGATTCTTCTAATCGCATATGTGGAGATTTTTCAGGTAGCAAAATGATTTCATCTAACTGATTACAAATATCAATAATTATGTGTTTATAGATATTATAATCAAGTGCCATGCCATTTTCTTCAATTAAAGTCTCGATAGAGCATTGTACTGTGAAGTTATGTCCATGCAGGTTTTCGCGAGATTCATTTGAAAAAATGGTAAAATGACCCGCTGAAAATTTCATTTTCGGCGATTTAAGTTTAACTATGATTTTTTTATTTGTGTTCATAGGAAACAAGTTTAGCTTTGAAAATTTCACTTGAAAGAATAGTTCCTGCAATGACTATCAGGCTGGCCAAATATTGGTTGCGGTTTAAGTTTTCATGCAGAATTAAACTGGCAAAAAATAATGAAAAAATGGGTTCTATATATTGAGCATTTACAGTAATAACAGGAAGTTTGCGCATGCCATAAGAATATAAGAAATAGGCTACTGGAACTATCAAGCCAATTATCAGAGTTACCGGAAGGTATTTTATAAATCCAGCATCTACTGGAAAGCCGCTGATAGACCATATTAACAGGCTGGTTATTAAGGCAACCAAGCTGGATAGGCCGGTTAATTCTGTGTCAGAGTAGATAGCATGAAGTTTTTTAACTAATACTGAATAAATTGACCAGGTAAACATACCGCCTAGTAGAGCGGCTATTGATAAAGGGCTTATTGTGGATAAATAGCCCTGTTGGGCAATACTGAATAAATAAGTACCCATTACAGCTAATGCAATGCCCACCCATGTGGTTAGAGTGATATTATGTCGAAGCAACAATAGGGTTAGTATGGGATTTAAGGCAAAAATCATGACATACCACCCTGCGGGAACTTGACTTAAAGCATAAGTCTGCAGGTAGAAGTTAGCTCCTAAAGCTATCATAAATCCCGTCAGGATTTTGCTGTCTACTAATTTTAATTTTTTTATAATTCTAGGTGTTAACCAGCATAAAATAAGAAAAGAAATAAAAAATCTTTGGACTAGAAAAAAGCTTACATTAACTTGTGTTACAATTAATTTTACTAAAGTGGGCAAACTGGCCCAGATAATGATCGCACCGAATGTGGCAGAAAGTGCAGGATATTTTTTGTTTTTTAGCATAAATAAAACCTATTCCTTTATGCTACAACGGAATTTGATGATTCAAAAATAATTTTTGGATCATAGGCAGGAGTTTCACATATATTGATACAGGCAGCTAAAACATTTCTAAATTGGGTGGGCAAGATAAACTGATTATCGACAAATTCTAAATTTTTGCATAACCATTGATGCACAATCATATCTTGGTTACCTGGAGAGGCGTTTATAACTTCAAGACCTAATTGATTCAAGTCTTCCAAAATCAAAGAAAATAACGGTATAATTTTTGCTGCATTCAATATTAATTTTTTAGACTCTGGGATAAATTCAATGCAGCCTATTTTACAACTTTTATTCCATAAATAGCTACCTATCCAGGCATCATTGTCTTGATTTATTGCACCTGACAAATGATTGCTGGAAAAACCTTTTCTGCCAAACCAAAATAATCGCTGCGCCAAGACAAAATATCCCAGCTCCGGAAATTCTGGCAACAGGTTGACTAATAATGTATCCGTTGATAGTTCTCCCATAATATCAGTGTGAAATTTTGACAAACTAACTTGAGGATGTTTGGCGGGAGAAACCTTCCAACAACTCACGCGATGTCCAATTTCGTGAAATATAGAGGCTAAATAAATGGTATGTTCTAATTCAGAATTTAAATGCTGATAAAATTGATACTGACTATCTAAACAAAATGTCTGCTTGATACAGGGAAAAACAACTTTATCAAAAACTGACACCCAAGCATCTACAAATTCAAAACCGAAGTAATCAGCAATGTTTTCAGTGTTAATTCCTAAAACTTCGGGAAAGAACATGAAGATATTATTACCTGTGGATAAGACACCATCGACATTTAATAATTTAATAGCATAATGTTCCGGCCAATCAAATAAACCGAGACTATTGTCATAAGCTTGATATCTTTTAATGATTACATGATAACCCAGATTGCTTTCTATAATATTTTTAACTGATTTTTCAAGTCTTTTATCTCTATAAAGATAGCCTTTTGCATTGCCTGGATATCCTTTGGTTAAATAGAATTTATAATTAATGGGAATGATATCTGAATTTTGCGTTAAATATTTTTTTATATTATTTAATGCCTTGTGAGATTTTTCAGTATAATTCAAATGAATAAACATTTCAGCTGGTCCTTTTCAGAGTAACCATTCAGATTCATAATTGTGGTAAATACTCATCTATCCTCTCAATATGAGCCATCCCACCTTCCAAATAGAAAGGTTTAAAATTTCCTCTATCCGTCACAATCTGAATTTCATTTAAACTGTTTAAAAGTTCTCTTGGATATCCCACTGCAATGGATAGCCAAGACCAATTATTAATACCCATTTTAGGAACAATAGCGCCATTATTTAAAATCTGGGTGTGCAAGCCATGGAAATGATTGGGTAAAATTAAATTAGTAAGCACGGAAGTTTCTTGCAGACCGTAATTTATCGAAAGTGTTTTTATAGGTTCTATTGCATATAAATCTGAATGATTATGTATTTCTCCAAAAATACTGGTGTTAATCAGATGGCAGAATAAATCAGTAGGATTTTTTTGGTAAGACATGGCCAATTGTTGCGCAATGCCGCCACCACCTACCCTACCAAAGTTAGCATCAATCAGGTGACAATCGTCTTGGTTAACTATGAATTCTGCATGAAAATATCCATTTTTATATGCTGATCTTTGCACCAGGGTATTAATTGCTGCATAGGCTGTTTTTATGGCTTTGTCAGTTAGAAAATTATTTGCTGGAAAATGATTTATTGATTCAGTATTGCCTACTTTTTGTCTGGCGGTAAATCCAATAAAGTTAGCTTTTCCTCCGATGGCATATCCTTCAAGGCTGATTAAGCGCCCTGGCAGTAAGGGCTGGGCTATCCAATGACCATGAATTAATGTTTGCAAATTGGTCTTTTCAATTAAATTGGACAGTTGCTTTAACTCTTCAATGGAGTTAAGCATAAACATGCCCAGTGCGCCGGCACCCTGGGTGGGCTTAATAATTAATTTTTCATTTTTAGAGAACAATTTTTCTAAACAACGATAAGGAATATCGTGCTTATTAAAAATCACTGTGAGTGGACTATATTCCGAAATTAATTCGGCTACTTTAGCTTTGTCGCTTAAGGTTATAATCGCTTTGTCTATGCCGGATACTTTTAAAAAGTCAGCCAGTTGATAACTGATATTTAATCGGCTATCTAACATAGTAATTACCGCAGCTATATTTTGAATGTTATTAGCGTCTATGGTTTTAATGAGCGGTTCTAATTGCGTGGTGTCACTACATTCATAATGGGGGTATTTTATAAGTTGATTATAAGTATCTGCTTGGTAGTTAGATGGCGTGAATATAAACACCGGTTCATAGCCCAACTTTTTGCTAGCTTCCGCTGTATGTGCTGCACCAACGTCTGATGTTTCAATAATGATTATTTTTTTCATAGCTATCTGCTATTAAATTTAGTACATGATGGCTCATCAATTATTTATCAAAGTTATGCGTTAAAAATCAAAGCCCCACTGGATTTTTATATTATTTTATCTTTTTGAAAATTTAGTATTCATATTGCGAAATTAAAGCATGTTTTTTTAATTATGGCAATACGGGTAAACGAACTGTGATTTTATTGGTTATATTAATTTAGAGATATCCAGAAACATCTCTGATAAGACCTAGCCCAAAGAATATACTGGGCTGGCGATTTTCGCCAAATTACCTGATAAAAATTTGCAGCAGATAGAGAATGGATTCATGACCAGTATCTGTTAGCTTTAATGAGTTTTTGCTGAAGAAGAATCTTGGAGAAAAAGACTTACAATTTGCATAGAGGCTAATACGTCGCTTGACGGAGATAAGTCTTGCCTGTGTAAATTAGTCAAATGTACTGCTACATGATGTAGTTCATTACGTAAGATACCTAACAGAGAATGCTCTCAAACTTCCCATTTCTTGATCTGAATCATCCTCAGCCCAACTTTCTCCATTAAAAAATTGTCTGTTGGTTTCAAGGCGCAGAAGTCTGGTGGAGGCATTAACTCATACCGATTGTGTTGCGCGAGTTCAGATTCTTCACGTGAATCTTTGACTGATGATCCCTTATAAACACCGACTTTATTAATCAAAGAAGCATAAAGAACAAATAAAACCTTCAAAACTTTAAAAGCATTCAATGGCATAATATTAACTTTTCCTAATAATTATTATAATTCAAAGTTTGGAGTTTCAGAGCATGGGGACTCTAAGAATTTTTTTCCATAAGTTTCTTCAGAAGATTTTTGTTTTGGTGGAGTAAACATAGCAGACTCGCAATGGCTCGATGTTCGTAAAGGCTTCATTTCTGGTAATTCAATATAATCGCCACGAGTTACTGTGGTATCATTTAAAGGTCGATCTTTACTAAAAATCGGCGTTACTTTTTTCTTCAAACAAGTGTCAAAAAATTGACCCACACACTCTCCGACCGTTTTGCTTGCTTCTATCCCATTAATAGTCGCTGTTTGAATAAGGCTTCTGATTTTAAAATGATTGACTAATTTTCTCTAAAATTATAAATCAAATTATTTTAGGATTTGTATAAGGTTTGCAATTAAAATCATTGATGGTTTGTCCATGGAATAAAGCGCAGCATTAATCTCCTTGCAAAAATTCTGAATAACTGAATACTTTTTCATTAATTTGGCTTTTATTTTCCCAACCATCAGCAATGCAATAATAAAATTCCTGATCTGCTAACTGTGTAGCGTCGTAGACTAACCATTCCTCGCAGGGAGGTACTGTGGTTAATTACGGGGGTAAGAACACAATTATTTTCCTGTGCTTCATGGTGCTTCAAAAGCATGAGTGGCTTTTTTTCTCCTACAGCATGGATATCCATTAGGAACTACTACAGACGATGATGATAGATCTTTGCGACAATTTGTAGAATAGGAACTGCCAGAACATAAGAAGCGCGCCATGGAACCACTGCTTGCAAGTTTACCTACCCCTGAAAATTCATCTCAGGGCATAAAATTCTCTTAACTACGCTCAAACCCTTCCAGGCATTTTTATATTGCTGCGTATAAGGAATTAAATTTAAATAACAGCACATAAGGTACCGATGAGCCTTCTCACAAGTTTCTGGGGAAGCTATTTTTTGTGTTTCAAATTATTTTTATTGCATTACCTGTTTTGTTAATCATAAGCTGGATTTATGCCCCTGATGAATTAGTTCTCAGTCGGATTTAATAAATTAAATGTTATCCCTGCTACATACAGCGGAATGCATACCTACAGAAGGCTATCTTACATACTCTTTGCGTGGGGGAGAAAGCTTGGTGAAACAGTTTTTGTATTGCTAAATCAACAACAGCTTTCAAAAATAGCTCAGTTATTGGAGCAAGGTCTTCTTAAACCCCATGCATCAGCCATTTTTCCGCTAAATCAAGCAGCCAAGGCACATCAACTCGTTGAATCAGGTCATACTAAAGGTAAAATTGTTCTTGAGATTGAATAGATACGACCACCGAATGTAACCAGCCTGTCACCAAACTGCAGCTTGATTCATAAAATTTATGTTTCTTTTGATAAAAGCAAGATACCTGTCTCAACATTAGGGGCACTTAACAACTTTTTTTGATGGACAAATCCTCACGCATTACCATCTGCTTTTAATTAGCCAGCCAATCATTGTGAGCTCCCGCCATCTTAAATTCATGAATGCTATATTTTTAATAATACTCTTCTTTGATAAAGGGATCTGTGTTAACTATTTCCTCTACTTGTGATAGTGAATCTGCCTTGATAATTTGGGGATCATGGAAAATTTGACATAAAGCTTTATCCAAAGCATAATACCTCTAAAAGATATATACTTTTAGAGGTTGTCCATGAACAAGCGAAACAGAACCAAATACACTGTACTCGGCATGCTAGCTTTAAGCGATCATACAGGGTACGAAATTGTCAAAATGATTGAAAGCAGCACCAACTATTTTTGGTCTGAAAGCGAAGGACAAATTTATCCTGCCTTAGCCCTGTGCGTAAAAGAAAAGCTTGCAACCTGTAAGGAAGAAACATCACAAAAAATACAGAGAATAAAAAAAATCTATTCTATTACCACAAAAGGACGAAATGAACTGAGCAATTGGCTAAAAAAAGAGCCACAGGCAACACTGGTACGAAACGAGCTCTTATTGAAATTATTTTTTGGCAAAAATATGGAAGCTAAAGATAACCTTCATCATGTGATACATTCACAAAAAGCACTAGAGGAAGAAATAAACACCTTTCTTAAAATACGTAAAAAATTAATCCACGAATATAACCAATCACCTCATCTAAAATATTGGCTAATTACCTTGGATTTTGGACTAAGAACTGCTAAAGCACAATTGACTTGGTGTAAAGAGACAATCAAGGTGTTAGAATCAGAGTAGGCATCATGTTAAAAGATATTATTCGTAGTTTTCTTCCTTGGATTTTATTTTTCATTTTACTTAATCACTCGCAAGAACAAATAGATATAGCGGTTATTATTGCAGGAGTCACATCTGTCATTTTTGACTTCAGGGGACTAAAGAAAAGATTTATCCTCAATTGGGGAACTTTCGCTTTCTTTATTTTTTTGTTTGTCGCTGTGGTTTTATTTAAGAATCAATGGGTGGCTAAGCAGGCATGGTTATTTTCAAATGGCACATTAGCTGCTATTGCTTGGATCTCTATCCTGCTGAGGCAGCCATTTACTATCCAATATGCAAAACTACAGGTAGCCAAAGACAAATGGAACCATCCTCTCTTTCTTAAAATAAATTATATTTTGACCGCTGTGTGGGGAAGTATTTTTTTATTTAATCTAATGATTCATGTGTTGCGGATATATTACCACACGGTGAATGGCTGGATTTACGAATCCATCACTTATGGTACCCCTATTTTTGGCATCTGGTTTATGGCATGGTTTCCTAATTGGTATAGAAAAAAAATATTGGTGCAAGCTCATGAAAAATACTCAAGGCTATCTTTTTTTAAAGACTATCATCAGGTCAAAAAGAAATCGAAAATTTGTTTACAATTAATGACCTATTCCGCTAAATATGGGTGGTAATTATCCGGTCAAGTATCCAATAGTTTTGCTTTAGGAGCTGTCAATGCTGAAAGTTATGCGGGTGGTTTGTTAGGTATCAACTATGGTAGAACTATCAAAACTTCGTATTCGGCAGGAAAAGTTGTCAGCTTGTCTGATGGAGGTGGCCTACTAGGTAAAAACGTTGGTTCTGTGCTTAACTTACCTAACAACTATTGGGATAAACAATCCTCTGGGCAATCTAATTCTGCGGGGGGTATTGGCAAAACCACTGCTGAGATGTTGCAGAAAAGTACTTATAATGGCTGGGATTTCGTCAATACCTGGGGTATTAACGAAGGTAAAAGCTATCCATTTCTAGTACATGTGTAAGTTGCATTCTGACGGTGCTAAATCCTAAGCAAAACAAATATCACTTCATTCAGGATATTTGCCAGAGCAGTTAAGAGTCTAGTTCAAGCCGCATTCCACAACAATCAACAACAATTAAATCAATAGGTTATAAATTTTACTGTATTGACACCTATTATTAAATACTGTCATGATTTGTCTACAACTGTCGCAAAAATGTCCCTAGATTAAAGGTGTAAAAATGAGCCAAATTTTTTTTATGAAAATGATCGTGGCACCTTTGAAGTTCGCCTTGATCAAGATACTGTTTGGCTAACACAAAAGCAACTATCAGATTTACTGGACACTTCAATAGACAACATCAGTCTTCATCTCAAAAATATTTTTCAAGATCAAGAGCTTAGCGAGAGGTCAACTACCGAGGAAACCTCGATAGTTCAAACTGAAGGCAAGCGCACTGTTTCGCGTAAAATAAAACATTACAATCTAGACGCTATCATTTCTGTAGCCTACCGCATCAATTCAAAGCGAGGGGTACAATTTCGTCAGTGGGCCACAAAACTCTTAAAAGATCATCTAATACAAGGCTACACAATTAACCAACAGCGGCTTGAAACTAATGCATATTATTTGGAAGCTGCTCTTCAACTAGTTAGTAAAACTGCACATAAAGCTCATCTAACTCTTGATGAAGGACGTGGGTTGTTAAATATCATTACCAGATATACCAGAAGTTTTCTCATACCCCCACCAATAATCACAATTTTCATTCGCGGCCTCATAGTGTATAACGACAATATATTAACATTTCGATGAAGCTTGTAGAAAAAACACGTATTGGCTCTCGCTATCGAAAGAAATACGACTCTCCGCAAACCCCTTATCAGAGAGTGCTTCAAGAGCCTTCTATTCTACAGGAACAAAAAGAAAAGCTAACCATGGTCTACCAATCTCTTGATCCATTTTCTTTGAGAAAATCAATCAAAATCAAGTTAAATCAGATATTAAAATTTTCAGGCTTAAAATGAGTTTTTAAAATTTCATTTTCTTGAATAATACTAGATTTGTAGATTCGTAATTCCGATTAGGGAAAAGGCATACAAATTATGATCTTATTGAATTTTAAAAAAAGGCAAATGGCTATAACCATAACCATAACCATTATCACCGTTTTCAGTACTGCATTTGCCGATAATGCCGCCTTCGAAAAAAAGCCTATGAATGAAGTATTACAAGATTTGCAAAATTATGCTCAGCAAGTTCAGCATGACTGGAAGGTTCCTGGTATGTCTTTCGCCGTTGTAAAAAATGGTGCGTTAGTTTATGCCCAAGGGTTTGGAGTTCGAGATGAAGAAGGTAGACCAGTTAATGCAGATACTATTTTTGATATTGCCTCAATGACGAAATCATTTACTGCTACTTTATTAGCTAAACAAATCGATGAAAGAAAATACAATTGGGGCACTAAAGTTCAAAAATTATATCCAGAATTTAAGCTATATGACGCTAAAGCAACTTCCGAATTTGAAGTACGTGATCTGATTGCACATGACAGTGGCTTGCCAGAATCAGCTCTTGATGGTTTAGGTGATTTTGGTTACAACGTTGGGCGCACTCTTTATGCCTTACGATTTATACGTCCCATCGCTTCTTTTAGAAGCCAATTTGCATATCAAAGCATTTTTTCAGAATTGGCTAAGCAAATCATAGAAAAAAATAGTGGTGAGTCATTTTCCAAATTTTTACATCAGCAGTTATTCTCGCTTTTAGGCATGAGAGGCTCTTATTTGCGTAACGAAGCAGTTCTGAAAAGCAAATCCAATGTGGCTCAACCTTATTTGTATCAGGCAGGACGCAATTACCCTTATTCTCAGAATTCTCCTTATCTTTCTCAGAGATGGGCTTTGGAAACCGGCTTGGCAGGCGGTGGCATTTATTCCAGTGTTAACGATATGGCTAAGTGGTTAATTTTTAATATGAATGACGGCAATTTCAATGGTCAGCAAATTATCCATAAGTCAAATATTCAATTTATACATACCCCTCAAACTATTATATCCCAAACAAAGACTGATGAAATCGAGCAGGCTTATGGTGAGGGTTGGTTTATCGATAAACAATCGTATAAACCTTACACGGTACTTTACCATGCTGGTGGCGGAACGGGAATGCATGGACAGATGGCTTATATTCCCGAATTAAGATTAGGTATAGTTGTTTTAACCAATCAATATACAAATAATGTTCCTGAGATATTAACCAAACATTTATTTGATTTATATATCAATCCATCTAAAAAACAAGATTGGAACAAAATTTATTTAGCTCAAAGAAATCAATCCCAGCTTAAGTCATCGGAAATATCTCCGCCATGCCAGATGATCAACGACATTGATCTAAAAAAATATATTGGCGCTTATTTCAATCCTGTATATGGTCAATTGAATATCTCACAAAAAAATAATCACCTCATTTTACATATAGGGCCGCAAAATATTGTTTGGAATCTGAACTATTGTCGCGATAATACATTTACTGCCTTCTGGCTAAACCCCAATGGCATGAATATTCCAATGATTCCAGTTACACAAAATAAGGTAATTTTTTCTGTTGATGAAAATCATGCTATCACACATATGTCGATACCCTATTTAAATAGTGATGGTTTTGGATTATTTGAAAAGCAAAAATAGTTAATTCCAATGACTGACTTTTGTTGTGCCCTTGATTTGAGAAAAGCTCGTTCGAGAAGCTTCATACTTTTGAAAATATATTTTGCCTCAGAATTGAATAATTATCAGCATAATAATGCTTATATTTTGTAAAATTCTGAAAAGTAAAAATATTTGAATTTAGAAGAGTAAAGTAAGGTTTTAATCTGAGTCATCGTAATTACTGATATTGCTTAAGGCAGGTAACTTATGTTAAATAGCTGAAAATAATCTATTATATCGGGTATTCCTCTAATGGTTGCTAAGCCGATATTTTAATTTTGCGGCAACAACTAATTACATGCAATATGTTGAGAAAATCCATTGACTAAAAGACCGCCATCTACCACGATACATTGACCAGTAATATAAGATGAAGCAGGCATACAGAGAAATGCTGCAGTGGTGGCAACTTCTTGTGGGTTGCCAACTCGACCTAAAGGAGTTCGTGCTATAATTGCATTGCGCTTTTCAGGATTTGATAAAGTGGGCGCTGTTAGTTCCGTACTAATATACCAAGGTGCAACAGCATTGACCCGAATGTTGTCTTTGGCCCATTCTACTGCTAAATGTTTGCACAGTTGTATAACTGCTGCTTTGCTAATGCCATAAGGCGCACCAGAGTCATCATCTACTAATCCAGATATAGAGGCAATATTCACAATATTTCCTGCCCGCGATTTTTTTAATAACGGATAAGCTTGTTTACACAATTCAAAAGTAGCCGTTAAATTTGTATCCAGAATAGTGGAATATTCATTGGTGTGGTAATCCTGTGCTGCTTTTCTAATATTGGTGCCTGCATTGTTTACTAAAATATCTAACTTACCCCAGAGATTATTTACCGCTTGAATAATATCAGCACAAATTTTTTCTCCCTTGCTAATATCGGCAGCCATGCCGAAAGCCACATAGCCTTGGTCGCGAATTTTTGTTAAAACACAATTGATCTGATCTGCATTTCGGGCCACTATAAAAACTTCTGCTCCTAATTGTAGAAACTCTTTCACTAATGCATAACCGATTCCTTTTGTGCCGCCGGTAATTAATGCTTTTTTGCCTTTTAAATTCCAATTTGAATTTTCCATAACTTTATCCTTTGTTATCTCTAATCTGTTTTGGAGGTTAGTAAATCATCAACAACCTCCAGTTCTAACAAAACAGAGATGGAGCTACACACAGCTTTCAGTGCGCCCATTGCGGTGGTTCTGTATTAAAAAAAAGCTCAGCATGGCTTACTCATTTTTCTCTGCTGGGCCACTGCGAATAGGCAATCCACTGATTTTCTTTGCCGACCACCTTATGTAAGCGCGACCCTACGCTTTTGTTATGTGATTTTACTTCCAAAGTAGCAGTATGCCACAGTGCTTTGAACTCATTTTCATTTCTCGGAGTCACGTTAAATTTATAAACTGCGCAAAACATGCTGAAGGCGCTGATAATCTGCTGATCTGAATCGATAATAGTTTGAGCCTCTTTCTGCAAGGACGGAAGATGGGGTGATATAGGTTCCTCTATCTGAAAATCAATACGCGCCTTCTCTTGACCGATATGAGCACCTATTTTATTAATCCCAGGAAATCGCCGAGATACCAGCTCCAAAACAAGTTCAGCTGCAAAATGGAGGCGCATCAGAGAATACCTACGTGCCCAATCAATCATCATGTTGGTCTTTTGACCTATTTTCAAATCGTGGTTTTCAGGAAGTGTGTAAACAATTTCTTTACCTTCCTTTTTTGCTTCCAGTACGGGAATAGCCACCAATACTACCGTAATCACTTTCTTGTCCTCCTGAAAAAGCATAGAAGATGGTTTCATTTACTGTGATTTTATTCCCATCCACACCCCGTACACTTGTATCAAGCTGAGTAAGATAAGGATCTATCCAGAATACCTTTTTAGTCATGAGTTATACTCCATTACAGTGAGTTGCATCACGTATATTTGCTATTTTTTGAGGGATATTTGCTTCAAAATATTTCTTCCCAAATTAACAGCATCTGAAACCCGTGCTTTATTAGCCAATACAATAACCCCAGAATTTATGCTCGGCATATATACAGCGTATAAGGACATGCCATAACTGTTCCCAGTTTTTTCAATAAATCCATTGGGGTCATATGCGCAATGTTGCAAGAACTAAATTATTTTGTCTCCAACTGTTCAGGTATTGCAGGACTAAATCAAGCGCTAGATTTTCCATGCTATTTCTCTCAAAAATCCTCAAAAAAGCCGATTTTTCTTTCTGCTATAGTGAAATGTTCACATTGTTGATCAAGATTATTGTATGCCTCAAAATTACAAACTTTGAAGTTTTCAAAATCGTCAATTTTATCCCATTGATCAATTGTAATGTATCTGGACTGATTACTATGGTCTTTTAATAACATGGTGCCATGATAATTCTTAGATTGGCTAAACAATAACGCCCATGCACCTTGTGAACTATATATTTCTTCGAATAAGGCAATTTGTGAAGATTCAACATCAAATTCCCAGATAATATAAATCATCGTAATGTCCTACTTTTAACTTTCATTGAGATTAATGGCTGTGATCCTTGACTCAGAAGGTAATGCAGTAACATTGCATCAATTAAATCGTAAGAATTGATTAAGATTCATTTGCAATCAGCGCAAATCGTGACTATGCGGGGTTTCTTGCAGCCATATACAATAAATAACAAGCATTAATCCCAATGCAATCATGAAAATCAGCGGTAAAACCCAAGCAGCCCCTATATGTAACATACCTAACAAAAAGGTCATCAATACTGGCATGCACATGACAACAAAATTCATCACAGCAGATCCATTTGCTTTATCTTCGGCATAAGTCATAGCTAAAGATAAAGCTGTGCTGGATAGAATAGCGTGACCTAAGCAAAGCAGCGCCATGGGTGCTAATAAAGTAAACAGATTAACGAAGTGAAATACAAAGCAGAATAGCATGAACACTGTAGCAATCAATTCAATAAAAAACGCAGCTTTGAGCATTGTCATCGCTTTGACAAAAGCGAGGCGAATACTAATTAAACAGCCGATCAACGTACCTAAGAATGGCAGTAATCCCAATAAGCCATAAGTAGCCGGTGAGATGCCTAGCAAATGAATTCCAATAAATGGACCCTCAGCACCAAATACGTAAATGCAGGCGCTAGAAAAACCGGAGCATGCAGAAAATCCCAGTAACTGCTTATTTTTAAATATGGCGGCATAATTTTTATAAATTTGTCGATAATGTAATGCATGTATATCGGGTTGGCTTAAGGTTTCTGGCATTTTAGTAGCGGGATAAATCAATGCTAAACCATAAATTAATAAAAAATAAAAACACCCTTGCCAACCAACATATTGTGTCAATAATCCACCGACAGCGACCGCAATGCCTGGAATAATGGCAAAAGCTATAACCATCAGACCTGTTACGCGACGCGCCTCTTTTGGAAAATAAAAATCATTAATCAAGGTGAAGCACACCACCAATCCTACACTCGAACCAAATGCTTCTAAAAGTCGCCCGATAATTAATAAAGAAAAGGATTCGACCGGTGAAGAAAGAATACTAAACAATGACCCCAGAGTAGCCAGAAAAATACCAACATAAAATGCCGGTTTTCGGCCCAAGCGATTAGCAATTGGCCCATATATTAATTGCCCTAACGCAAAGCCCAGTAAAAAACTCGTTACGGTTAGCTGTGACACACCCACGCTGACGTTAAAATATCCGGCAATGTTCGGTAGCGCAGGTGTCATTAAAATAGCACCCATCGCTCCGAAAGCGCTGAGCAGCGTCAACCCCAGAATATGGGGTTCTTTTGTATTAAGTCTATAGGTTGTAGCGTTCATTAGTTTTTCCAAATGATTTGATTGCCATGGATGATAGTCGGATATCAGCAACTTAGACATCCACTTTTATCCAATACAACATTAACGTGACTGTGATGACAATCAATCCGCCAATGCAAGTCAGAATGATACGATCTAAGGCAACAACATTATGATAGTCTCCCAATAGATGCGCAAACCCAAACACGAATAATTCTATAAAGAAAACTCTTAAGAAATAAGAAAATCCCAGAGAGAAAATGAGAAATAAAAAAATCACCAATAATATAAAATTTATCCAAAAATTGGGTGGCACAATATAGCCAAACAGAAAAACAACGATTATTGCGCCGAAAGTGTTGATAGCAATTCGCTTAATTGCTGTGTAAATAGTTCTTTGCTGCGAGCCTTGAATCACCATTAAAATCGTTAAACCAATCCAATAAAGATGGGATAGTGTTGAACATGCGCGTAAGTAATGACTAATGATCCAAGCCAATGTAAGTGATGAAATCGTAGCCAATGCCATAAAGAAGTTCGCCTGGGTTGGCTCCGGTTTAGTATTATTGGCATCCTTTCTATACTCGAATAACCAATAAAATAAGGTAAAAGCTACAACAACCACAGCACCGACAAAAGCGTATTTGATCCCCGCCTGCAATGAAAATGGCAAGGCAGAAAAAATAAGAAACATTAGACTGCCCGTTACAAAAATATTAGTTTTTGACTTGGTTTTGGGTAAATAAAAAGCAAGTCCAGCATAGATGATGGTTATCAAAGAAGCTAACCAGGGATAATAAAATCCGAGGACGCCGCCTAGAATGGTTGAAATAACTACAACACTGCTACCTAAACTGACTTGAGCTAAATTTTTTTTGCTCACTGAAAAGGTGGCAGCAGCAGACATAACCGCCATGTTAAATGGGATTAATAAAAACTCATTCGCTGCACCGAATAGCTTAAGTAAACCTATAATGCCGAGGCAAAACAGGGTAATTTTAAATCCCTCCAGCGCAAAAGCTGAATAATCAATTCGACTCATTTTAATCTTCGCCAGGAAGTAACACTAACCTCTTGAATGGCTTGATAGTTCCGAACCTGATAACGGTATAGAAAGTAGCCATATTTCTTCTCTTTTGAATGGTTCCTGTGCTAATTGCCTCTTTCTTGTTACATGATAAACCATGATACCATTTCAAAAAAACTTGACAATGTATTGATAGATAATAGACTATTCTAAATTTTGAAACAATCACCTTAGGAAGATAATGTCTTTAGATCTACTTTCTTGTATGCGAGGGTTCAAAGGGATTGCTGAGCATAAAGGCTTCAGCCAAGCAGCTCGGCATTTAGATGTTTCTACTTCTACGCTCACCGGCCAAATCAAGCATTTAGAGAACCTACTCAAAAAGAAATTGTTAAACAGAACAACCCGACATATAGAATTGACCGAGGCGGGTGAAGTTTATCTGCTGCATGTCAATAAAATACTGGCTGACATTGAAAATGCTCAAGCCGCAGTGAATTCAATTGAAACAGAGCCACATGGCAGACTCATTATTGGTATAGCGGGGGCTTTTTATTCTCAATATTTTATTAAGCATTTCAAGAAGTTTTTGCAAAAATATCCAAAAATCCAACTGCAGACAACAGAAGAAAATGCGCCAACGGATTTATTAAATGGCTTGGCGGATCTGGTTATTACTGAAATAGACATTAAAGATAACCAATTGGTTAAAGAATATTTATTTACCATTCACCGGAGTATTTACGCTACACCAGCTTATATAAAAAAATACGGTTCGCCTAAAAAAGCAGCGGACTTGCAGCATCACAATTGTTTAATCGCTAAACGTATTTCGCCCAATAATGAATGGGTGCTGGCTAATAATAAAAAAATCTATATCTCTGGAAATTATGCTTCCAGTTCAGGATACAACGTTTTATGTGCGGCATTGGCAGATATGGGGTTAATCTGGTGTACAGATATTTTGATCAAAGAGGAGCTTAAGCGGGGTGAATTGGTCGAAATCAAATTAAAAGATGAGCAGCCAGTTGCGATTAAAATGTATCTTTACCACCGCCGGGTCAATGCGGATAGCAATATCAGATTAATGGCGGATTATCTGAAAAAAATAGCAGAGATGTGGTTGTCATAACTTTTGTTGAAGAAACTGTATTAGATTGAACTTGATTTCCATGTTATGAACATGTGTAAATCCTATTGCAGAAGCGAGAACATTCATGATTAAAAAAATAGCGCCAATTATCCTGTGGATTATTGTGTTTCAACTTGTGGGGTATGGTATCGGTTTGCTAACGCGCACCGAAATATCCACATGGTATCAAACATTACAAAAATCCAGTATTAATCCACCTCAAATTATCTTTCCCATTGTCTGGACTTGTTTATATATAATGCTTGCCATAGCTGGTTGGTACTTATGGACTCATCGAAACAGACCAAGAGGAAAAATAATTTTTAGTTTATACATTATTCAAATAATCATGAATTGGGCTTGGTCACCCTTATTCTTTCAATTCCACCTCATCCAACTTGGATTTTATTGGATAGTCATGATGATTCTCATCTCTATGCTTCTCATCATCTTGACAAAGAAACAATTCACCTTAGTATATTTTTTGTTAATTCCTTATTCTTTGTGGCTTATTTTTGCTGGATATCTAAACTGGGCAATTTGGATGAAGAATTGATTTCCGCTTATCTTTCGGTCAACCAAGAGACCTTTTTATGGAATATTCTGAAGTGGCTGAAGAATATAAAAAAATCGCTAAAAATCAAACTTCTGTTGGTGAAAAGCTAATTGCTTTGATGTTTTTTAAGGGGCAAGAGTCTATTTTAGATTTAGGATGCGGCAGCGGGCATCTTGCTTTTGAATTAAGTAAAAAAACTTCGGGACGGGTAATAGGGATCGATCCTTCAGAAGGGATGATCAAACAAGCTAAAAAGTCTTATGGTGAGTTTATACAATTTTTTTGTGAAGAAGGTGAACATATGGCTTTCACCTCTGAATTTGATGTAATTTTTTGTAACTCTGTGTTTCATTGGTTTAGAGATCCAGTGCCTGTGCTAAAAAAAATTCACCAGGCATTAAAAAATCAAGGTGTATTTGCTTTGCAAACCCCCGTATCTGAATGGTGTGATTTTATTGTAGATATCATTGATCAAACCTGTAGAGCAGACAATATAAAACCATATATAGAACACTATTTAAATCCATGGTTTCATCTTAAAAATGCCTGTGCTTATCAAGCCCTGCTGGAGCATCATGGTTTTAATGTTCGTTTAGCTTTTGATGAAGACGTTACTACTCAAGCTTATGATTTTGAAAAAATACTTGGCTTATTTAATTCGGGACCAGCCTTAGCCTATCTTAATTTCGAAAATTACTCTATTCCTTGTGGTGAAAATTATAAAAATAGCTTTATTAATACTTTACATCAAATTATCCGTCAAAAGATGGACAATAGTACAGTGGTTGATATTACTTATCATAGAGCTTTCTTAATTGCTTATAAATATAATGGCATCTGTTAGCAAATCTGTTATTACTTATAAGGAGGCTCTATTACTTTTACCATTGGAATAAGTATTGTATTTTATTACAACTGCTTTCTACTTTCTTAGCCTTTGTTTGACTGAAGATGAAGGGTCAAGAGGAAGGGGGTCAAGTACCTGCTAGAACATGGGTCATATGAATGCTTGACCCCGGATGTATCTCAGTGTTCTAAGCAACCATTTGAGGTGTTAATTAATACCACATTTTCTTTTAGCTTAACTTGTTTTGTGGAAGGAAGATAGTATATTGCAGCTTATAAATTTGGGTATTACCACTATACTAATTCGGCATTAATGGTTTAAATAAAGATTGTAATACACATTGGCTTAATATAAACATAAAAACAACATCCCACTGTTCGCGCTCAGCTTCAGGCATGCTCTGAGTCATATTAAATTGTTTTAACACTTTTGATTGATCATAGATAAAGCTATATTTTAAAAGATTTCCATTAAAAACATCCAACATTAATTCAGTGAATGGGTTTAACGTCAATGTAGGATGCGGTGCCTTAAACGGATGTTTTTGTCTTTGATAAATAGTAGGAGTAATAATATCTTTTACGGCCTCTCGCAAAATAAATTTTTCAGTAAGTCCTTTAATTTTTAAAGAACTTGGTATGTTAACTAAAAATTCAAGCAATTTATGATCGAGAAATGGTACTCTTCCTTCAATTGAATGTGCCATTTCCATTCGATCTCCCAGATTTACTAAAATCAAGCCAGGGAGAATTGATTTCGCCCACAAATAAAGAGATTTGCTTAAAACATCGCGACCCATGACTTGATCTTGATCTAATTGATTAATAAAATTGATCTGCGCATCAAAATTTCTTGAAATATTTGAAAAATTCTCATTATGCAACGTTATTAATTTTTCACCCAATTTCGCACCCATCTTGAACATGCTTGGGACATATCCGAGTATCTCTTGAATAGTTGTTACATCTAATCCAGCGGTATTTTTTGAAAAAACACTTGCAAACGCAGGATTATTTTCATATAAATGTTCTACAAGTTTGTTTCGATTCTCATGATCCAATGCTCGAAATCCATATTTTAAGATATCTTCTCGAAACATTGGATAACCACCTAAAATTTCATCAGATCCCTCACCGGTCATCACCGTTTTATATCCAGATTCTCTTGTAAATTTACTTAATAAAAACTTAGCGATCGTATTATTATTTAAAATAAAAGATTCACATTGATAAATGGCTGAAAAAAAATTCTCAGAAAGCAATTGATTTGTTATCTTAAACACATGGCTTCTAGCCCCAACAAACTTAGCAGTTTCTTCAGCAATTTTAGCTTCATCATATAAATCGTGATCGAATGAAATAGTAAATGCGTCAACTTCAGATTTTGAATGTTTTATCATTAATCCTAGAATAGCTGAAGAATCCAATCCGCCACTTAAATAGCATCCTACCGGTACATCTGAACGTAATCGGATAGTCACTGCTTCTTCTAACTCCTTACGAAATTCATTAATCATTTTATTTTCATCAATATCATCATCGATGGCGCCTTCTTTTGGGTAGTTAAAATCCCAGTATTTCTTGATTTGAATATTATCTGGAGTGGCCAGAATAAAATGGCCAGGATTTATGGAGAAAATATTTTCAAATAAACTTCTATTTTCTAGAGGCAATAGATTCTCCCAAGATATAATACTGCATAAATCCCATTTGCATGGAACCCCAAGTGTAAGTAATGCTTTTATTTCTGATGAAAGATATAGGGCATCTTGATACATGGAATAAAATAGAGGTTTAATGCCGCATCGATCTCTAGCTGCAAAAATGTATTTATTTTTATCGTCCCACAGAACAAAAGAGAATTCACCCCGTAAAAATTCAAGACAGTTCACACCATATAGTTGATACAAATATATTAATATTTCACTATCTGATTCTGTTTGAAATTCAAATCCTTTTTTTTGTAAATAACGTTTTATTATTTCATATTGATAGAATTCGCCATTAACTACAATAACAATATTGTCGTCTTTACTACGTAAGGGTTGATTGCCTGTTAATAGATCAATAATGCTAAGGCGCGCGTGCCCTAAAGCTAATTTGCTATCATCAGACACCCATAAGCCATGAAAATCAGGCCCGCGATGATTTAAAGTATTAATTGCGCTTTTAAATGTTTCTTTCGAAATATCTAAATTTTTAGACAAATAAGCAACTATCCCGCACATTTATTTATCGTCCTCATGGTTTTTAATGGACAATTCTGCAGCATATTTAGCATGCAAGCTGGTTGAATCTAAAATGGGTGATGACAAATCTGTTTTTGAAATAATCAAAGATAGCTCTGTGCAACCCAGGATCAAACAATCAGCACCTTTTTTTCTCAATTCTTCCCAAATAGAAATTAGAATACTTTTTGATTCATTTTTTATTATACCCAACAAGAGTTCATTGCTTATTATATTATGCACAATGTCAATTCTATTTTTATCTGGAATAATGATTTGTTTTATACTGTGCGCATGACTATGAATATAATTTAAATAAAAACCTTCCTCTAAAATGAATTTTGTTCCGAACAAAGCTATTTTTTTATAATTATTTTTTGTAATCTCCTGACAAATTGGTTCAAGGATGTGTATTAAAGGTTTTTTAAATTGTGGGTTTATTAGATCAACTACTTTATGGCAAGTATTCGAGCAAATTATAAGGAAGTCAGCCCCAGCATTTTCAAGGTTCTTATAAGCATGAAGTAATATCTCAGCCACAGTATTCCAGTCATTTTCAATGGCAGCCGTATATACGTCATATTCATTAACGCTGTAGATGATAATATTCCCACTTTGTCTCTGGCCAAGCTTATGGCTTATTTGTGTTGTAATCAGCTCATAGTATAAAACTGTACTTTTACAACCAATTCCGCCAATAAGACCTAGCTTTTTCATTATGAAACCCTCAAATTACTCACACTTTATTTCATAAACCGGCTGCAAAAATCCTCTGATTAAATTTGTTACTTTTGAGATTGAAACTCTCGACACACAACCATAGTATTCTCCGCTATAAGAATACATAGAAAGAATCACATTCATATCATTGGTTATTAATTTTTCTTTTTTAGATATCACAATAGCTGGAAATTTTATGCCATTAATATATTCTTGAATTATGGCATTTTCTAAGTATTTATTGAGAAGGATAACCCATTCAGAATCCGATATTTGATTGCCGATATAAACTCCCCAACCCATTCCAGAAGTTCTTAATTTAAGCACCAAGTTATTTTTATTTTTTATAAATTTATTGTAGGAATTGATGATATTATTAGAATTTAAATTTACAGATTTTGGTATATGTTTAGCAATGAATAGTTTTTCTTTGTCTGAAAATAAATATGAAAACTTTTTATCATTCAGCAATAAAAAAATATTCTTGTCTTCGATTATAGTCAACGCCGGGAACCCAATAACAACAACGCAACTGTTATTTTTAATACCGTGGAATAAGGCGCTATAGCGATGGTCATTTAGAAAACTTTCTGTATTCATAAGCCAGGGAGATTTTTTTGTTAAATCTAAATTTTCACCAGTAAGAAAAAAATTGTTATAAATAATTGATACCTCCTGATTTAAAATATATAATTTTCCATTTTTGTATGTTAAGTCTTCAACAGAACCAACATATGCCTTTCTTCCCAGCTTTTCAACTCTGCGCTTCATTTCATGTAGTTCTGTTTGAAGTTTATTGGTATCATAGAGAAAGGCAATTAAACCCGGATTTGTATTTGAACATTTTTCTAGATTAAATAGATAATTTTCAAAGCTGTGTGGCTTTGAATAAGGTTGTAAAATTAGTTTATTAGAGAATATCTTGTTTTGACAAATAAATGTATTTAAAGTTTTTTCAGTTTCTGGCCAAATCAATAATAATCCTGGGGATGATGTATTAAATTCGGTAAACTTAAGTCTGTAATTCTGATCAATCATAAAGTCATATCTGGCAATCGATAACCATTTTCCTGCTATTTTTGAAAAAAATGGCTTGAAAGGTCTGTAAACGTTAAAAAATTCATCTAAATTCTTATCGCCTTCAACATATTTATCTATTATTTTTTCAAGTATAGTTGTCATTTTATTGCAAATATCAGATAGAACCCTGCTATCTTTTTGGCAAATTAAGAAAGGAGAAAAAGAGAATGGAAATGAACTATTTTGGTTATTATCTGAGTATACTGAAAATACAAAATTAGAGTTTTTAAGCCATTTCTGGTTGATATCAATAATTGATTCCTCAATTTTTTTTTCGGTTACTATGCGCCTGAGATCATAGTATAGTTCCATTGTTTGTCTAATACTTTCACTCAGCATTCGGTTCTCCTTTTATTCGATACATCTAAATTTACTGTCATTGAACCTAAAAAAGATCTGTCTTCTACGTTGAAAATAAATTTATAAAAAATAGTACTTCCTCGCGTTGCTTTAGCAATTTGTGTTACCTGATATTTTATATCTTTTGATTTATTTATCGGTTTTCTATATCGCCATTCTTCTTTAAGATTGTATACCTCTTGTTTTTTATATTCACCTAAGTTATAAAAAATATAAGCCATCATCAATTGTGATGAAATCATGATATTCATAACGGAAGAAAGATGGAATTTTCCATCCAACGGCATGAAGAAATTTTCTATGTTAACGAGACCAGTGATTTTTCCTTCTTTTGTATCTATTTCTACTGAAGTAAATACGTATTTTTCTTTTTGTAATCCATCAAATAAATATTCAGACATATATTTTTGTAGTTCTTCAATTTTTATTTCCATTTTCATATTCAATCCCTCCATCAAATTATAACCTTTTATAACTATTAAAATACCTTGGTGATGTCTTAATTATAGAAGATAATTTTAATTTTGGTATTGCTATAAAATGCAGCCAAGCTTTAGTGTACGGGCATTAGGCCTGACATCAGCACAATTAGCCAAATGCTTAGAGTCTAAAATCTAAATGGTCTAATATGGTGAATTTTTTAGCATAAAGCGGGTGGAAATACACCCAGCTGAGGGACAACAGATGAGCGAGCAGTTATGTTTTTCGCGGGTTTAAAATTTGTAAATACCCCTAATATTCAATAAGATGGCACAATGTTCTGATCTTCAGACACACTGAATGCAAATACAGTGTATATCTATACTTTATGAAGTGCGTAAATGAGTAAGCGAAAGTAAGAAATTATGTCAAAGAATTTAAGCTCAATGCAGTTAAACTCTATTTGTAACGTAAGCGTTCAGCCAACCTTTCAATTACCCACATTTCCCAATGCTAAATCAAACCCTAATCTAATATCAGTCAATCGGGATAAACCTCTCCACATAATAATATTTCCAGGTGGTCCGTCATTGGAACGATTAAGGTAACCACCCAGCTTTGCGATTATCAGTAAATAGTGCGACAAATCCTTCTTTTTTTTGGAAATTTTTTTAGAGGCGCAATAGCTTTGCGATCAGCGACAGACTGTGAAATTGGATGAAAAACCTTGCGTATTTTATTGAGTAAAAATTCTTCATCAATCTCAGCAGAACTATCATCTTCATTGCTAGCTGTTAAATAGGTATCATGCCAAAATTGATCTACTTCAGTAGGGTTAAATGTTTTTACAATATTGATAGTTTTTTCCAATTGTTGGATAAGTCCAGCTCTGATTTCTTCAATAAGTTTTTTTTCTTCAGAGCTTAGCTTATTAAGCGCTTTATTAATAAGCGGGCTAAATAAACCTCTTAACATTTTATCTAAAGACCAACTACGTGCGGTAGCAAGTGATAAGAAAGTAGCTGCGTCAAAGACGAGTGATCCATAGCCTATGTATTTAGAAAAATATTCTTCAGTAATATAAACAGTGGGGGTAGCCGAAATAGCACCGGTAGTGACAACCATAGCAAGATAACTATATTCTGCTACTTTCCCACCGTCGCAAGCTTTTTCCTGCAGTGCTTTTTTATAATCAGGCGTTGTTTCTAATAACTGTTCCCAAGTATTGGATGAAATTCTTGCTTGTAAAGCGATCAGTGCAAATGCAGCCGTCCCTCCGAAATAGAAACCGACTACGGATTTCGAGGTAGGGTCATCTATGTTTATTAGTTCCGCCACATAGAGCCCGAAACTATAACCTAATGGCCCGGTAATAAAACTAGAAATCCCTCCACAAACTAAACCCGCAGCTTTGCCGAATTTTTGTAAGCTGCTGGTTTTAATTTCATCTGGTCTAGTAAGCTGCGATTTAAGCCACTTAGCTTGAGGGTCTAGTAATTGGTCACGTATATTGAATTCTTCTTCAGACATCTTTAATTTTCCTGTAGTGATTTAACGGTTCATCAGCTCTTTTAAATTTCAAAATGAATAAAAGCAGTAAACCCAGAGCTGATAAGACTAAGCACATCCACATAATATTTGAAAACACCAAGGAAAAAGGATGTTCAATATCTTTGGGTGTACCATTGGATGTTCGATTGGTATATATTTGAGTAAAGAGCTGAATTAATATACTGGTAATTGAGATTCCAACTGCCCCCGCAATCAAAGTATTTGAAAAAAAGATGCCTGAAGCAGAACCTCTTTTTTCAAGTGGGGCCGAATTAAGTGCGATAGAAGTGGTATAACTAAACAGAATTGCGGTTGAAATGCCCAATGGGATTAACGGAATCAATAAATTCACGGATGTTGAAATATTGTGTAGATGAGCATACCAAAAAAAGACCATAATACTCGCAACAAAACTGACGATCATCAATCTTAACTCTCCCAATTTTAAGGCATATTTTCCAACAATAGGTGAGAAGACCGCAAAAGGTACCGTTAGAAAGAGTAATAAACCCCCGGTTTTAACAGCAGACATCTGCAAGACTTTCATTAAATACAGGGGGAAGATAAAAAGAAATACAAAATAAACATATTGATATAGCATTCTGATTAGATTGATAAGAAAAAAAGCTCTGCTGAATAAAAGTTTAAAATCCACAATGGGATTTTGGGTTCTTTTTTCGATGATGTAAAATAGAATAAATAAGGAAATATCAACTATAAAATACAATAAAATGTATTGGGTAGTCAGTTTGTTTTGTTGAATCAAACTAAGTATTAGCATCAGAACACATAAGCTAATTGCCAGGATAATTGCTCCCAGATAATCGAGCTGTTGTTTTTGGGTGATTTGATCTTTTTTTATGGAATAAATTGAAAACAAGAAGGCGATAACACACAAAGGAATATTTAAAAGAAATATCCAGCGCCAGGTAAGGTATTCAAGAATAACACCACTTAAGGAAGGTCCGAGAATTTGCGCTAATCCCAGCACAGTAATATTAATGCTCACAGCTAAGCTCATCTGGTTTTCTGGAAACACTTTGGTTATGACCACCATACAAAGTGGCAGACTAATAGCGAATGCTAGACCTTGTAGCACACGAGCAATAATTAAAAATGTGAAGTTATGCGCGGTTGCCGCTAAGGTAAGAGATATGATCCAGAGTATAAGACTTAAGAGAAACATGCGTTTGATGCCAAATACATCCCCCATTCTGCCACCTAAAATCATAAACATACCGGAGGTAATGATATAACTACTGATTACCCAGGAAATCATATACATTCCGACATTAAGATCATGGGCTATAGCGGGTATCGCTAAATTCACGGCAGTTAAATTAGCATTGGCGACAAAAATGACTAAGCTGGTTGCAATGGCCACATACCATTTATCAGGGTAAGAAGATTTTTGCATGAGAGGTCTTTATCTAATTTGTTTTATTTTCTATATAACAAATATCATTGCCATATCCCCATACATTTGCACGTCATAATGTACAATCTCATAATATAGTGTGATAATTTTGCCAAAGCCTAATGCATAATTTTATACTCCCTGTCACTTGCACTAGGATATTGAAATCTAAAAGCAATTGACTTTAATGTCATTCCTGAGTATTACATATTAAGAAAAGTTTTTGCGCGCAGCTTTTAATATAAAAACGGATAGTATTAGGGCTTATTCCTAAATCTACTGCTATATTGGATAGTGATTTATTTTGCATAATTTTTAAAACATATTCGATTTCAAGCTCAGTAAAATTAAATTCATTTTTTTGTTCTTGCTCAACTATGCTGGATTTTTTATTTATAACGTCTTTTTTCATCAATGATCTCCTTTTTAAAATTAATTTTTGACATTAAGTACGCATTGAATTAATAAGCTTTCTTCGTCAATAAGATAACAACTCACATGATGACTCTATTCACAGGATTATCCTAATTATTGTTTCATTGAACTTAATCAAATATCTCTACAAAAAAAATGGAGGTTGATCCTAACTTACTTCTCAAGCTTGAGTAGCATCCGCCTGAGATCATGCTTCAGCATTGAAATACATCAGGACCACTCTCTTAATGGGTATTTAACCCATATAATTTTGGGATGTCAAGCTATTAATGCGTTTTAAACCCACCATTCTTTTCCGATGGATAAAAAATTGTTTTAGCAAACATATAGTGCTCCTAAAGGCTTTTTGATCTTATAATGTTATGATAGGATAATGAGTTATTTACTTATTAGTATTGAGAAAAATTTTTGATTTTGGCACAAAATTTGGCTTAACGCAGATACACCTATGAAAAATTCTTTGATAAGCAAGGTTTTGAAAATCTTGATGTTTAAAAAAAATATCAATACCACCCAATTAGCTCGTGATTTAGATCTACCACAACAAACGTTACAACGTATAGTTTCAGGCACTTCTCCAAACCCTCATATCAAAAATTTAAAACCGATAGCCGATTTTTTTAATATCTCGCTAGAACAGTTAAGAGGCGAGCAACCACTGCCTGAATTTATTTCAGATATAAATTTACCTAACCCCACAAAGTCTAAAGCCAGACAATTACCTAAAGTTTTTTGGGAAGATATTGAAATTTATTTAAACAATCCGGAAAAATATAAATATGAAAGCACCATCTTTGTTGACGATTCTGCAGGCAATAAGACATTTGCTCTGACTCTAGGTGACTCATCAATGGAACCCTATTTCCCGATAAATTGTTTATTAATCCTAAATCAAGAAAAAAATCCAAAGGATCGGAGTTTTGTTTTAATGAAAATTGGAGATAGCAAAACCTATCTTTTTCGCCAGCTTTTAATTGATGGTGAATATAAATATCTAAAAGCTTTAAATCCAGATCTTAGCGCATTCCCAATGCGTTTCTTAGGGGAAAATGATGAAATCATTGCCACCATGACTGAATTCAGGCATCTATACGATTAATAAAAGGAGATAAATACCGTGACCTACGAGCTTCCTTCAAGTCAGTTACATGAACATTTCAGCACAATAAAAGAAACGAAGACAGGACAGGTATTGAGTACAGGACAGGATCCGCAAAAGATAGTCAGCAACTTGCCGCCGCAACAACCAGAATTTCATTTTTATTCTGGCATTTTGCTTGTATATCGAATTGATATAATTGGTAATTTATGGCATCCATTACCCTGGTTATCATTCCGAATCTATTCAAGATAATACCGCCTTACGATAGTATATTGCATTGCTGTAATAATAATTCTAGTTGTTCCATTTTTTAAAAAGGAAAATTATATGAGCATGTCGATGATAAAAGAAGAACTCAAATTGCCTCGGTATTTAAATTTATTGAGTATGATATATGCTGTCATTTTTATCTCATCAGTCGTTATGGCGCATAAGATTATTTTGTTAAGTGATAATATCGTCATCTCAGTCTCTGCTTTCATTATCCCTATAACCTATGTTTTTTTAGATGCCATCGCGGAAGTGTATGGCTATGATGCAGCTAGAAAAATCATCTGGAGCACATTATTTTGTGAATTGATTTTTGCAGTGATTTGCAGTAGCTTATTATTGCTTCCTTCTCCACCACAAATTGATAATCAGGCAGCTTACCAAATCGTAGTGGGTTCATTATTGCGAACTTTTGTCGGTAGCTTTTTAGGTGTGGTATCTGGGTCATTTCTCAATATTTTCCTTATTTCAAAATTGAAAATCAAGTATAAAGGAGGGTTTTTTATATTGCGTTGCATCTTGTCTTCTATGCTGGGAGAATTAATTTTTACGATCGTAAGCATTTGTATCATTTTTATTGGCACTATGCCTTTGGTAGAGGTATTGCAATTAATTTACACTTCTTATTTAGTCAAATTAATATTTTCAGTCATAAGTGTTTTTCCTGTATCATTTTTGGTTATGTATTTAAAGCGAAACGAAGCCACAGATATTTATAAGTCGGGCGTGAGCTTTAATCCATTTAAGTTAGAAAGTAAATAGCTGGCAAAATCCAGCCATTCTTTATTGTTGGAATACTTACATTTTTTCAACAACGAATGCAAGAATTATCCGGGACAAATTTAAAGGAAGAATCATGCACCTGAAACCTTATGCAACCTGGGCCTTTCACCAACAAAATGGATTACAATATAAAATCCCAGGCTGCTCCAATGACTAACTGTCTCTTTATTCATGGCGCCTTCCAAGGCGGATGGGTCTGGGACAAAATTAAGCCAATGCTATTTTTGGGTGACTACACTGCTTATTTTCCCTCATTAAAAGGCTCGGCTGAAAGAATCAACGAGCTTACTGAACAAACTGGTCTACAAGAACATATTAATGACATATGTCATATGATAGATGAGCTAGGTTTAACTAATTTGACCTTGATCGGCCATAGCTATGGTGGGATGGTAATAACCGGAATCGCACAGCAGCGGCCAGGTAAAGTCCGTGGTTTAATTTATCTAGATGCTGTTTTTCCTGAGACACAACAAAGCTTACTCGATATATTAGGGCCAAAAGCAGCAAATATATTTTATTCGGCCGCAGCCAAAGGGGACGGCTGGCAAGTGCAGCCATTTCCTGCCGCAACTTTTGGGTTAACTAAAACTGAAGACATTAATTGGGCAGTCCCCAGACACACACCACAAGCACTGAAAACTTTTACAGATAAAATAACGACATTTTCAGAATATCGTGCTGATGTAGAAAAAACTTTTATTCATTGCTTGCAAGGCAATGCGATAATGAACAAAATAGCTCACCAAGCAAAAAATAAAGGTTGTCACTGTATTGAGATATCAACGCCACACTGTCCTATGATTACCCATCCAAGTTTATTAGCCACTATTTTAAATGCGAAAATAAAGGCTAATGATTCGCTGATAACTCAAACAGCTTATCAACACGGCAGGATCATTTATTAACATTTTGAACATTCAAGGCTCTGCTTTAACGCTGTCTTGGCTTTTTCTTCATTTGCTATATTTTCAGTTGCCGCGATGTAGCCAATAGTTTGTGCATCTTTCGCTTTTAAATTATCAATAATATCAGTTTCTCGCATAATCTCATCAGCTGTTTTGATGATAATTTTGTCATTGCCTCTTTTGCGTAAAGCGAAGAGAACGCTATCATGTTTTTCCGACAAGCGCTGAGCTAAGATTTTGTATTTAGGGTTATTAATCATAAGATAGCCTAAATAAGTAAGGGCACGAATATCCTGAGGAGAAAATTTATCTACCAAATAATCATTAGCAAGAATTTCTTCCGGCTTGGCTTGAAATACTGAATTCTTATGAATGACTTGTACGGTAACTATATATTCATCCATTTCAGTATGATTGATTTCAACTAATCGATATGCCGGAGTATAAGTATTTTTTTGGCGCAAATCAGCAAGAAATTTAAAAAATTTACTGATCTTTTTTGTGACTACCATAAAAATATCCAAATAATTTTGGTTAGAATATAATTGTAATCCTTAATGTGCCAACTCAGATCAAATCAAGCTTGTTCCTCGATAGCAAAAAGTTTCATCAATGAATCTGCATACTTAATGGAAGCCTGCATTGAAAGCTTAGGATACATGTTTAGATATGCAGACTCATAGCGAATATTCTGCTTTAGTATAAATGGTCACGAATTTTTGTCAACCCATGGCTTGGTCTTCCCCAACTTCGTTATTATAAAAAATTTAGTCACAAAGAGGTGGGTGAGCGAAAAGAAAACTGAAAAATCTGATTTTCAGAATAAGAATTTAGATAAAAAATAGGAATCACTTTTCTTTTCAAACAGAAATAGATACCATGATAAAAGAGCAGGCAAATTTTAAAGATATTTATAAAATAAAGTGTACATAGGAAAATGAAATGTAGTTTTCTATAAAAAATACAGTCCACTTCTAGTTTGTAAAATCTCTTTGTGGATACTACACCCTATATACCAATAGAGCATCATTAGGCATTTATTGTAGAAGTGACAACTTGACGAGTTTCATTAAATTAGCTGACACACATCAGTTCAAGCAAACTACTCTTGTCAGATATGATTCGTTCTATTTCTATATCTTCTGGTCAAGGTACGGTGGGGAAAAAGTTCTGGGGACTGCCAGATAAAATAGAAAGGCTTAAATAGTAGTGACCGAAGGAACCATGCTAAGTGAAGATAACTTCATTATTAATAAAGAAAAAGATTACAATGGGTTATGCCCTTGCCCCAGCGAGAAAAAATATAAATTTTGCTGCTGGAAATTATGCCCGATCCCCATAAAAAACTTAAAATTACTAAAGGCTCCAATTAGGTCAAATTTATACTTCTATATTCGTGGTATTTCTATACTTGTATAGAAACTTTTCCATGGTTATGTCTCTTGCTTGATTACACGAAAATTACACAGACCCCTCAATGACAATTAGCTAACAAAATGTAACGCATTGATATACTGGTGGGCCGTGTAGGGATCGAACCTACGACCTAAAGAGGCGGGAACTCTTCATTAACCAATTGATTATTAACCAAAATCTAGGTGGATAGCTCACAACAATTTGCGGCACTATGCATAACGGATGCATAACCCGCGCAAAAGTCGCGCAATATGTTTTAAGGACATTATAAGTGATTAATCAGATTATGGCCCTATATCGTGCAACTAACTAAGAAACTCCAATCACATTTTTTGCCCCCCCTCCCCCTGCACACCCTACCCTCATATTTATAATTAAAATGAAGGAGCTCGCCATGTGTAAAATTTGTTCGACAAATATCGCTAAAATAAGATTTGCTTTCTAGCTTAGCTAGACTTGATTAAAACAACATCTCAAGAGGTTCCATCATCATAACCTTCCCTTAAAAACGGGGATTACTTCGTTGAGCTTTGTTTGACAGTATTTTGTATTTTTCCACAACAATATAACACAAATTCTAAAACGGAATTAAATGTAGTTGATAATCTAACCCCTTAATTGGAAAGACCATTTAATATCGGGTTATATGATTTAGCTGAAAACACCTAACTTAATTAGTCTGAAAAGGTATCGCCCTGCTAATTTCTTCCCGACATATTGGTATTTCAAGCGGCGCTTGGATTGCCAATTTTATTAATGAACCCTTTATTTCTGCTATAGCAATTTCAATATTGCCATTAATAACAATTACTTCTTTTAGCTTTTCTATTACGAGCACGGACATTATAACCTCCTTATTTTTCTTTTTTTTAGAGATTAGATCGTTTAGTGTACTATTTACAGAGA
>DASZWJ010000006.1 GCA_035546635.1 Gammaproteobacteria bacterium | reverse complement strand
TAATGGAATAACAGAAGGGTTCCATCGCAAGATGAAGTTGATTCAAAGACGTGCGTATGGATTTAAAAATTTTGAAAACTACCGATTACGAGTTAGAGTGTTATGTGGTTGATGAAGTGCCCCCTAAATTGGGAAAGACCCGAAAGACCCGACCCAATGGTAAGGTGATGTATGTCTTTGATTTAACTGGTGGGTCGTCCGCGATTCGAACGCGGGACCAGCGGATTAAAAGTCCGATGCTCTACCGACTGAGCTAACGACCCGTGATTTGAGTGGTTGAGAAAAGAAGTAGAATGATACATTTTTGTATGGAAATAACAAGCTCTTGCAGGATGAAAGTTGAGAAAGGGCTTGTTTTTGGTGGGTTTTGTAGCATGGAGAGGAAAGTTGTATAAGGGTTGGCTTGGTTATTTCTTTCCCTTGGACGTTTTTGATGAACTTTTACCCCCTTTGAAAAAGGGGGTCGTAGGCACTGGAGGTGCCTGCGGGGGGATTTAAAAGAGCTGATGAGTACTAACACGCAAAATTATGCACCCAAAGCTCTTTAAATCCCCCCTCAGGCATTGGGGCCTTCGACCCCCTTTTTCAAAGGGGGTGGGGTATTAAAGCTTTGGAAGAGTTAGATATGTATAGTGCCTTCCAGATATAAAGTGGCTTTCCCACTAATTAACACATGGCTTTTTTGCAATTCGCATTCCAGATAGCCGCCGCGCAGAGAGGCTTGGTAGGCTTTGAGTGGGTTTTTACTTAGGCGGTTTACCCAATATGGCATTAATGCGCAATGCGAGGCGCCGGTGACGGCGTCTTCTGGGATGGATTTTTCTGGGTAAAAAGTGCGGGATACGAAGTCGACGTTGTTGCCGGGAGCGGTGACGACGAACCCCCAGTAATCTAATTCTTTAAGTGGATGTATATCGGGTTGGAGATTTTTTACGGTTTGTTCATCGTCTAGGACGATAATGCAGCGCTCGTCGCGGTGTTGGTAGGCTTCGATAGGAGTTACGCCTAGACTTTTTATTACTTCATTGGGAATTTCGCAGGGTTCTATGGTTTTAAGCGGGAATTCTAGGGTGATGAAATCTTGTTTGCGGTAAATATTTAATAACGAGCCATTTTTAGGATGTAGTGACACTTGGTGTAATTGTGGCTGTAGGTAATTAAAAATGACGTAACCTGCGGCGAGCGAGGCATGTCCGCATAGATCCAGTTCGAATTCTGGTGTTATCCAGCGGATATTGTAGCTTTCGCCATTCCCAATTAAAAAGGCGGTGGTGGGTAGGTTGTTCTCACGGGCGATAGCACGTAGGGTGTCTTCGGGGATGGATTCGGGTAGCACGCAGACTGCGGCGGGGTTGCCGGTGAAGAGTTTGTCAGTAAAGGCGTCGAGGTAGTAGACGGGTATTTTCATACAAGGTATCTCCCTTGAGCGTGGTTTTTTTCGTCCTTGAGTCCTCTTAAAGAGGTTTCATTATTTGATTATAGTGAAAAATATGGGGTTTTCTTGGTTTGTTCTATTTTATTTACCGGGCACATCTCCCCAGATGTATTTATGTAACTGTACTTGAAATCGCACGGGAAGTCGGTCGGCTAATATCCAGTCAGCCAGTTGGTGATTTTGCAGCTGATTGTAGCTAGGGGAAAATAATACTTCGCAGCGTTGTGGCAATTGGTAGTCGATCAACATTTTTTTTGCCCATTGATAATCGGCTGAATCGCAGATTACGAATTTAATCTGATCCTTTTGAGATAAATGGTGAATATTCTCCAATTTATTTCTATGGGCTTCTTGAGAGCCTGGCGTTTTAATATCTAATATTTTGATGACGCGTGTGTCTACTTCAGAAACATCTAGGGCGCCGCTAGTTTCTAAAGAAACTTCATAGTTGGCATCACATAAACATTTCAGTAATTCTAAGCAGGCTTTTTGTGCCAGCGGTTCGCCGCCGGTGACGGTGACATAACGCGCCCCATAATCGGCGGTTTCGGTGAGGATACTTTCCAAAGAACGCATTTGTCCGCCGTGGAAGGCATAGGCGGTGTCACAATAGACACAACGCAGTGGACAACCGGTTAAGCGGATGAAAACGGTTGGCAATCCGGTGGTGCGGGTTTCGCCTTGTAAGGAAAAAAAAATTTCAGTGATGCGTAATTGAGGTGTACTTGGGTTCATCAAACTATCGCAGGCTCGCAGGTATTGATTGGTATCTTTCCCTGGAGAGGATGTTCCTTTACTTGGTTAGTTAAAATATCCGGTAACTCAGCTACGGATTGAATCATATATTTTGGTGCTGGATAGGCAAGCGGTAAAAATTGCGCGGGTTTATTTACCCAACAAAAATCTAGATTGGCATTGATGGCGCCCTGGTAATCGCTGGAAAGCGAGTCACCTATCATGAGTGCTTCGTTAGCATTGACGTTGAGTTGTTGCAGTGCCAGATTAAAAATAGCTTTATCAGGTTTAGAAATACCTAATATTTCAGAAACCAGAAAACTGTCACAAAACGTTGCTATTTCTAGTTTTGCGTATTGAATTTGTTTTACTTGCGTGATGCCGTTAGTGATTATGCCAATGGCATAGTGTTTTTTCAAATTCAGCAAGGTGGCTTTTATGTTGGGATACCAATGGCTATATTCACCTAGTGCTTGTGCATAGGTGTGGGCAATTTCCATTGCATCAACAGTGACTTTTATAGTTTGTGTCAATGATTGAAAGCGTTGTGGGTGCAGGTGATCGATAGCAATGTGTTTTTGTTCAACCAAGTGCCATAGGCGTTTATTGATCGTGCGAAAGCAATGCTCAAACTCATGGCTGGAAATACACTGGCTGAAATAGAGTTGATAAATTTTTTCCAGCCCCTGTTTTTCTGCAAATGAAAAATCGATTAGCGTATTGTCTAGATCAAATAATAGGGCTTTATAATGCATTTTTACTGTGATGCCTGTGCCTGTATACCGCCTGTGGATTTCATTTGCTGTAGTCGCATGCCTGCTAGCCTGGCTGCGGTTGATTCAGGGAATTTTTGAATCAATTTTTGTAGTTCTTGCTGGGCTTGTGTGTGTAATCCTGCTTCATCATGGATGATGGCGAGCTTTAACATAGCATCGGGTACTTTGGCATGCTGCGGATATCTCTGGATAACTGCGGTGAATTCTTTTGCTGCCAATGGGTTTTTGTTTTGCTGGCTATACAATTCCCCTAACCAGTAATGGGCATTGGGGGCGTAGCTGCCATTGGGATAGGCTTTGAGGAATTCTTGGAACGCGGTGGTGGCGGCAGCGGTTTTTTTGTTGACTAATAGATCAAAAGCGCTTTGATAGGCTTTATCTTCTGAACCTGCAGAAATGATTTGGCTGGCCACTTGTGCGTTTTGTGCTTGATCATTATTTTGGGTGACATTGGCTTCAGCTTTGGCAATTTGGTCAGTTGTATTGTTTGAAAGCTTGCTGGCACCGGCACCACTGAAAGAACCGGCAGCGGCGGAAGTATCTGCCGGAGTGGTGGCTGTTGCGCCAGGGTTTGTTGTGTTGGTCTTAGCGGATTTTGGGTTGCCAAGACGTTGATTGATATCTTGATAGAAACTCTTTTGTTGGTCGCTTAAAGCCTGGACATCGTGCGCTTGAACTTCCAGCTGGCCGTTTAACTGCTGCAGTTGTTGCTGCAGGTTGTCTATTTTGGCTGGTAGATTCATTTGCACTAAATTATCCATTTGCTGTTCCAATAATCGCAGCCGGTCTTTGACGGAGAGTGAATCGCGAGGGCTAGGCTGATTCATTGGAGCGGAAACAGCTGGAGTGCCCTGTGATTGGTCATCATTTAGATCAATCACAGGTACATTTTGTCCATAAGCTAGAGTGACAGCATTCACTGCACAACTAAAGACTAGGGCTTTAATGAGTTTATCCAGATACTTCATAAATATTATTGCCTGTTAAGTACATCGACACGACGGTTGCATTGGTAATCTTCTTCAGATGAGCCGAAAGCGATGGGTTTTTCGGCGCCATTGCTGTCTGTTGCCACCTGGGTTACGCCATTTTGCTTTAAGATGGAACTAACAGCATTGGCGCGGCGCCATCCTAAGGCGACGTTATATTCACGGCTGCCGCGGGAGTCGGTGTTGCCGACGACACGGACAGATTGGCCGGAGGAAGCTTGTGCCAGGGATTGCAGACGGCCGGTATCTGCGGGATTTACATTGCTGTCGTCGAATTCAAAGTAATAGGCTGAGGTGCGGTAGCCTGAAGTTTGTGGCACGTTGCAGCTGGTGTTAGGCTGAAAACCGCCGGCACCCCCTATACCTTGGGTATAAGTACCGCCAGCGCCGCTGCCGTTAGCGTCCGAGATGGATGATCCTGCGCCGTGACGTGTGGAAGAGCAGGCGGCTAAGCTGATGACACCTACGCTGATGACTGCGATTTTTATTGCTCTATGCATATTCATATTTTTCCTCGTTGATTTTAATTTGTTTGTAATTGTTTCACTTCGTTGATTGAATTTTGGCTCTTTCTAAGCTACGGCTTTTTTCCTTCTCCCCTTGTGGGAGAAGGTGCCCGCTAGGGCGGATGAGGGGTGAGTTTCGGTTGGTGTTGAGTAGTGAATGCTAGGCATAAGCGCACCCCTCATCCGCCCTTCGGGCACCTTCTCCCACAAGGGGAGAAGGATTTAGTCATGCTCCCCCAGTCTTGAACCTAATTCAAAAACGGTCCCCACGCCGGTTCCCGTACTTCTCCGCCACGTGCAGGTAAAACTATCTTCACGCGTCCATCCGTCGATACCATGCCCAGTACACCACGTCCACCTGCTTGGGTAGCATAAATCACCATCTTGCCATTGGGCGCTATGCTCGGTGATTGATCGTTACCTGATTGTGTCAATCCAGTATAACGGCCGGATGATAAATCCTGGAAGGCTATGGTAAACCGATTGCTATTGCCATTCAATAACGCCAGTGATTTCCCATCGGGTGACAAGGACGGGCTGGCATTATAATTGCCGGAAAAAGTCACGCGTTGTGCATTGCCGGAACCGAGATTGGTGCGGTAAATCTGTGGGCCGCCACCGCGGTTGGAAGTAAACAAAATAGAGCGGCCATCTGGTGTCCAAGTGGGTTCAGTATCGATGGAATCTCCTGTCGTGGCCTGAGTTAATTGTTTAGACCCTAGATTCATAACAAATATTTTGGGATAGCCGGTGCGGGTTAAGACTAAGGCTAAGCGATTGCCATCGGGTGACCAGGCCGGTGCATTATTCAGTCCAGGGAAGTCACTGACCACTTGGCGGCTGCCGCTATTGATATCTTGTACATAAACTGCCGTATGACCTTTTTCAAACGACACATAAGCCAGGCGGCGGCCATCAGGTGACCACGAAGGTGACATAATCGGTTCATTTGAAGTTAACAGCGGTTTGGGATTATAGCCATCCATATCCGAGACTTCTAAAGAATATTGTGAACCTTGGGGAGATTGTTGTGCAACGACGTAGGCGATGCGGGTGGAGAATACGCCGCGGTCGCCGGTGAGATTTTCATACACCAAATCGCTGATGTGATGTGCTAAAGAGCGTAATTGGCTGGCATCAACGGTAAAAGAGTTGCTAAGTAATACGCTGTTCTGCCAGCTGGGAGCTGCCGAGGTATTTTTGTTAGCGCCTTGGTTGGCGTAGGCATTAAGTAGCTGGAATTGCACGCGGTAGCGGCCGCCTCCGGCAGGTTGCACATTGCCGACCACCATATTGCTGACGTTTTGTTTTTGCCAGTAGGAAAAATCGACTTGGTCAGCGCTGGGCGGCTGTTGTCCCATACTGCCCTGATCCATAGTGCGAAAGCGGCCGCTGTTTTGCAGGTCAGCATTCACCACAGCGGCTACATTGTCTGGGGACTGATCGTTGGCTTTTTGCCCAGCAAATGGCACGATGGCGATGGGGATTGCGCCTTGTACACCTTGGGTCAATTCCAGATCGACTACGGCATAAGAAGAGCCGGAGATAAATAATCCTATAAGAAAAAAAAATTTAGTTAGATGTCGCACGAATAATCTCCTGGTGACTGTTTCGGAATGTGAACATGTATTTTATGATTATCATAGATAAGCCTGGTGTTGCCTTCTTTTCAATATCTGATTCTACCAATATTTGATTTCTGGATAACGAGATAGTGCGCGAATTATTATGAATTGCCAATACTTTCTCACTGAATTTTCCGTTTGATTTCATGATGGTTTTGGTGTTTTTGCATCAGGCTCCTCACTCAGCCCCCCTTTTTTCAATAGATGAATGTTTTCTAAATTATTTTTTATTGATATTATTTTTTCATTCAATTTGGGTGGTTGCTCGCTCCGTAAAGCAGCGCTCCGTAAAGCAGCTGTTACTTCCTTTGCTTTGCCCGCAATTTCTATAATCCAATATGCGTTTTCTTCCAAATCATTTTTGTCCTTGGATTCTTTAAATTTAATGAGACTAAAGCCACGGCAGTAATTCAATCGATTTTCGAGATAATCTAGAATATATTGCTCAGCTCTTCGTTCTGTATCAAAAGCTATTTCATAGCGTAAGTGTTCGCTTATATCTGGACTCTGTGGGTCTCCAGAAAAAAAAACTTTCATATACTCTAGATCATGTATTTGGTCAGTATCACAAAAAACTACATAACAAACATCTAATGGTTTTTGCGGGTGTCCTTTGATTTCTCTATCTCTTAATTTTTTAAACATGAGTATCATCCTCCTTGGATATTTTCGGGTTTAACTGTCAACTTCATTTCTCTGAACTGATTAAATAAATCAGGATCAGAGGGAACTGGCAATGGAGATGCTTTAAATACCGCAGTGCGTGCGGAATTATCCAGGCCCGGGTCACCACTGCTGCGGGCTATTTGCACATTTAATACTACGCCGCCTGGGCCGACGTCAATTAATAATTGACAGGATAAATCTGGGTTGGCGCCGCCTGGAACGACCCAATTTTGGCTGATGGCTTGTTCGATTAAGGCTTTGTATTTATCAATTTCGCTTTGTTGCTGCGCTGTACGTGCGGCGTTTAATTGTTTTTGTTCTTGCGCGAGTTGCGAGTCCAGTTCTTTTTGTTGGGCTATTTTTAATTGTTGTGCAGCTTGTTGTTGTTTTTTTTGTGCGGCTTGTTTGGCGGCGAATTGTTTTTTAAGTTGCTCTTGATGTTTTTCTTCGGCAGCTTTTTCTGCTTGCTGTTGTTTAGATTTTTCGGCTTTTTCAGCTTGTTGTTGTGCGGCTTGCGCTTGTTTCTCGGCTTGTTGTTGTGCTGCTTTTTGTTCTGCTGCTTGTTTGGCTTTTTCGGCTGCGGCTTGTTGCTCTGCTGCTTGCTGGGTTTTTAGGAGTTCAGCTTTTTGTTGTGCTTCCTGTTCGGCTTTTTCTTGCGCGGCTTTTTGCTCCGCTGCTTGTTGGGCTTTCAGTTGTGCTGCGTGTTGTGCCGCTTTTTGCTGCGCTTCTTGTTTGGCTTTTTGGGCGGCGAGTTGTGCTGCGCGTTGTTGTTCTTCTTCTTGTTGCTGTTGTATGGCTTTGGCTTGGGCTTTGTCTATTGCTTCTTGTTGTTTTTGTTGTTCCGCTTTGGTTGCGGCAATTTGTTTTGCCACTTGTGCGGGGTTTACTGCGACTGCTTGGATAATATCTACATCAGGTTGCAGTGGAATTTGCGCTGTATCTTTTGATGATAAATGTAAAAATAAAAATATGAAAAGTACAATATGTAACAGTATAGCAAAGGTTAATGGCAGTTTATAAGTCGAATCGTTGCGCATGGCGGTTTAATGTGTCGTTTGATCGGGTGGCGTTGTCACCAAGCCTACGCCTTTTGCTCCTGCTTGTTGTAACAATACCATGGCTTGCATCACTTTGCCGTAATCGACATTTTGATCGCCTTTGACTAGTATTTGCCGGGGTGGTGCGTCTGCTGTGGCATGTTGTAGTTCGTTGGAAACTTGACCCATGAGATCGGTGGCGTTGATGGGTTGGTCAGGATTACTGGCGATGTTGAGGTAGTAAAGACCTTGCGCATCGATGCTGACGATAATGGGTTCTTGTTGTTTGGCGGTTAAGGGTTGGGCGGTGGCTTGGGGCAAATCTACGTTGACGCCTTGTGATAACAGCGGGGTGGTAATCATGAAAATGACCAGAAGTACCAGCATTACGTCGATATAAGGCACTACATTGATTTCAGCTACCAGGGCGCGGCGGTTTTTTCTGGTTTTTCGCATGGGTCGATTCCGGCGGGTTTACATCATAGGCATCGTGAGTCTTGGCTGGTATTATATACTTTTGCTTATTATTTACTAGACAGCTATGTGGAATAAATTTTTTAGAAATTTTTGTGTTGCAGTTGGGTTAATGGCAATGGCTGGGTGTTCAGTGCTGTTTCCAACTAAAGTACCTGCGCCTGGTGATGTGCATACGATGGATGGTCGGGCAGACTATTTGGAGCAGCGTTTTTCAGGGAATGCGATTGTGAATCAGGAGCCGCCTGTGCCGCCGGTTAATGGGGCGCCGGTGTAAACCATGCACTGTCATCCTGAGCCACCACCCCACAAAAAGGGCGGGTAAATATTAAAAAAGACACTGTCATTCCCGCGCAGGCGGGAACCCATCCATGGCAGGCAAAAAAATTCATTAATTTTATCAAATGAAGCTCAATGGTTCTTTAAAAGGCTTGAGTGCCTGTTAAGGATGGGTTCCCGCCTGCGCGGGAATGACAACATCATTTTACTCACTCAAATGGTGTTTTTATCGATATTTCCCCACGCTCTTTGTGAGGTGGGGTGGCTCAGAATGACATTTACTGCTCGACCAGCATCGGAGTCGGTTGAAAATGTGCCTGGCGGAATAAAATACTAGAAAATTCTTCCTGGAAAGTATCGTAAGTGTTGGTCAAGCGCTCAACTGCATTATTAAAACGATTGTAAGCAATAACCGCGGGGATAGCGGCAAAAAGGCCCATGGCTGTAGCAACTAACGCTTCGGAAATGCCGGGAGCTACCATAGCAATGGTGGATTGTTGCACGCCGATTAATCCTTGGAAGGAAGTCATAATACCCCACACGGTACCGAATAATCCGACATAAGGACTGGTGGAGCCGACCGTGGCGAGGAATGATAAATGGCGTTCGAGTTTATCGGTTTCACGGCTGCTGGCGACGCGCATGGCACGCTCGACACCGGCCATGAGGGCTTCGGTGTTAACACCGGGGCGTTGGTGCAGGCGGCTGTATTCACGAAATCCGGCGTGGAAGATATGTTCTAATCCTTGTAATTCAATATTTCGGTTGGTTAAACCTTCGTAGAGTTTGCTTAAATCTGAGCCTGACCAGAATTGATCTTCGAAAGCGGTCACCGCTTTTTGTGCATTTTTTAGAAATATACCGCGCTGGAAAATGAAGGTCCAAGAAACAACGGATGCTGCGACTAAAAGTAGCATCACACATTTAACGACGATTCCGGCATCGGCGACGAAACTCCATAAGGAAGGATTGGTTGTCATTTTACATTACCCCTAGTTTTCATACAGTTGAAAATTGTAAACCAAAATGTTGATAGGCTTGTTTAGTAGCGATGCGGCCGCGAGGTGTGCGTTGTATGAAACCCTGCTGTATTAAATAAGGTTCCAGCACATCTTCTATGGTATCTGCCGGTTCACCGATTGCAGCTGATAAAGTATCAAGGCCAACTGGGCCGCCGTCAAATTTTTCAATAACGGTTAATAATAACCTGCGATCCATAGGATCGAAACCATTAATATCCACATCGATTAAATTTAATGCTTGTTCGGCGATGTTTTTATTGATGGTTCCATCGGATTTAACTTCAGCATAATCCCGCACCCGACGCAGCAGGCGGTTGGCAATGCGAGGCGTGCCGCGGGAGCGTTTGGCAATTTCTTGTGACCCTGGCACATCCATTTTAACGGCTAAAATTTGTGCGCTGCGTTGTACAATAGTCGTTAAATCAGCGACCTGATAGAACTCCAGGCGTTGCACAATACCAAAGCGGTCGCGTAATGGTGAGGTTAATAATCCCGCCCGGGTGGTTGCTCCGACTAAGGTGAAGGGTGGTAAATCTAATTTGATGGAGCGGGCGGAAGGACCCTCGCCTATCATGATGTCTAACTGATAATCTTCAAGGGCTGGGTATAAAACTTCTTCAATTACCGGGCTTAGGCGGTGAATTTCGTCGATAAATAGGACATCGTGCGCTGAAAGGTTGGTGAGTAGTGCGGCTAAGTCACCGGCTTTTTCTAGTACTGGACCTGAAGTTTGTTTTAAACCTACGCCCATTTCAGTGGCGATAATATGTGCCAATGTGGTTTTGCCTAATCCAGGTGGTCCAAAAATCAATACGTGATCTAAAGCTTCTGTACGGCCGCGTGCTGCTTGGATAAAGATTTCCAATTGTTGGCAAACGGCGGGCTGGCCTATGTAATCACGTAGATATTTAGGGCGAATGGCGCGGTCAAAGGGCGCATCATCGCCGAAACTTTGGGGACTTATCAAACGTTCAGCCTGGATCATGGCGGCTTCCTTTTATCATGCCGCGTAGGGCGTGGCGTATGATTTCTTCGCTGAGTTGATGTTGTTTCTCAACTTGTGACACGGCTTGGCGTGCTTCATTGGGTTTGTAGCCGAGTGCCACTAAGGCGCTGATAGCTTCTTGGGTGGCTTTGTTGCTGGTGTATGCGGCAGGCTCTGGGCTTATGGGTTCTAGAGAATCTGGTTTCCAATCTTGCAGGCGGTCGCGCATTTCGATGATGAGACGTTCTGCCGTTTTTTTACCGATGCCGGGGATGCGGATTAGGCTATCGGTATCGTTGTGCATTACGCAGTTTACAAAACTATCGGGTTCTATGCCGGAGAGTATGGCTAGCGCCATTTTGGGACCAACGGAGCTGACTTTAATCAGGCTGCGAAAGAGTCTGCGTTCGTGTTCTCTGGCAAAACCATAGAGTAGATGGGCATCATCGCGTACCACCAGGTGGGTGTGTAAGATCACTTCTTGGCCGATATCAGGTAGGCGGTAGAAGGTGAACATGGGGGCGTCTAATTCATAGGCGACACCTGCGACATCGACTAGGAGTGAGGGAGGGGTTTTTTCTAGTAGTGTGCCTTTTATTCTGCCGATCATGGGATTACCTGGGGATTTTTATCCAAAATTCTTTTCGTCTTGGCCACAATCTTTTCTCCCAAGTTCTCACCCCCTTTTTCAAAGGGGGTGAGATTTCAGGGGTGCCTGAAAGAAAATTCATCAAACACTTTCTGCTACATAAGAACGCAAGCGGCGCATCGTTAGATTAGTTTGCTGTGTTTGGGCATGGCAAATGGCAATGGCCAAAGCATCGGCAGCGTCTGAGCCTGGTGCCTGTGGTAGGTTGAGTAATAGCTTCACCATGTGCTGTACCTGTTCTTTTTGTGCTGCGCCATATCCTACCACAGCTTGTTTAATGGCGCGGGCAGAATATTCTGCAACGCTTAAACCTTGGGTGGCCATGGCGACGATGGCGGCGCCGCGTGCCTGGCCTAATTTTAGGGCGGAATTGGCATTCTTTGCCATAAAAACTTGCTCGATGGCGGCGTGCATGGGTTGGTATTGTTGCACTATTTTGCTGACGCCGTGAAAGATTTGCGCCAAACGTTCGCCGATTGCTTCATTTAGAGTTTTTACTGTGCCACTAGCGATATAAATGTGTTTTTGTCCGTCGCTTTGGATGACCCCATAGCCGGTGATCCGGGAACCTGGGTCTATGCCGATGATGGTGTGCAACATGGTGTTTCCTTTCAGCTGCGAGGAAATAAAGTTATAACAATAATTCTTCTGGTATATCCGCATTGGAATAGACATTCTGCACATCATCTAAATCTTCTAACATATCTTGTAGGCGTAGCATTTTTTCTGCGTTGTCTTTGTCTAGTGCAACTTCTGTGTTGGCGATGAAGGTTACTTCGGCATTGGCAGGTTCTAATTTGGCTTTTAGCATCGCATCTTTTACCGCCGCGAATTGTGTGGGCGTGGTGTAAACATCGATGCTTTTATCAGCATTGGTTACCACATCTTCTGCACCGGCTTCGAGAGCAGTTTCCATGATGCGATTTTCATCAGAACCAGGAGCGAAGCTCAATACGCCGCGTTCGGTGAATAGGTAAGCGACAGAACCTTCAGTGCCTAAATTGCCGCCGCATTTGCTGAAGGCGTGTCGTACTTCAGAGACGGTGCGGTTGCGGTTGTCGGATAGACAATCGACAATAACGGCTACACCACCTGGACCATAACCTTCATAACGAATTTCAAATAGATCATTACTTTCTGCACTGCCCGCGCCTTTTTTGCGTGCTCGTTCAATAGTGTCTTTGGGCATGTTTTGAGCCAGCGCTTTGTCTATGGCTAGGCGCAGTCTGGAGTTGGCGTCGGGATCGCCGCCGCCCATGCGCGCCGCAATGGTAATTTCCCGGATTAATTTGGTAAATATCTTACCGCGTTTGCTGTCTTGGGCTTTTTTGCGGTGTTGGATATTCGCCCATTTACTATGTCCAGCCATTTATAACCTCAGAGAGTTTTTTTTATGACGCGTATATTCAATTCGCGCAATTGTGCTTCACCGACAGGTGCTGGGGCGTGGGTGAGGGGGCATTGAGCGGATTGGGTTTTGGGGAATGCAATTACGTCGCGGATGGAAGTGCCGCCGGTCATTAACATGACCATTCTATCCAACCCGAAGGCGACACCGCCATGGGGCGGACAGCCATAGCGAAAGGCGGTTAGCAGGTGGCTGAATTTTTCTTCGGCTTCCTGTTCACTGATGCCAAGGATGCGAAATACGGTACGCTGCATATCGGCATTATGAATGCGGATAGAGCCACCGCCTAGTTCTGTGCCATTTAATACCAAGTCATAGGCGCGAGATGGTGCAGCGCCTGGATCTTTCTTTAGTGCTTCGGGGTCTTGTATTGCAGGCGAAGTAAAAGGATGATGCAGTGATTGCCAGCGATGTTCTTTGTCATCCCATTCAAACATTGGGAAATCAACAACCCATAAAAAACGCCAACCCTCTTCCAGCAAACCTCGATCTTGGCCGAGTTTGATGCGCAAAGCGCCTAAGCTTTCCGTCACTATTTTGGCGCTGTCGGCACCGAAAAATAAGATATCGCCGTTTTCTGCTTGCGCGCGGTCTAAAATTTTAGCGACAACTTCTTCAGGCAAAAATTTAAGAATCGGTGATTGCAGGCCGGTAATGCCAGCTTGTCGATCGTTGACTTTGATGTAAGCCAGTCCTTTAGCGCCATAAATCGCTACCAGATGCGTGTAATCATCGATTTCTTTGCGCGAAAGATCAGCGCCATTAGGTAAGCGTAACACCGTTACTCGGCTTTTGGGGTCATTGGCCGGTTGCGAGAAGACTTTGAATTCCACATCGCGTACCAGGTCAGCAATATCGACTAGCTCCAGCGGAATACGTAAATCGGGTTTATCGCTGCCGAAACGACGCATGGCTTCGGCATAGGTCATGCGGGGAAAATGATTGGGTAATTCCACCTGCAACACATCCATAAATATGCGCTGCATTAATTTTTCAATTAAGGTTTGTATGGTGGGCTCGTCTATGAAAGACATTTCCATATCGAGCTGTGTGAATTCCGGTTGGCGGTCAGCGCGCAAATCTTCATCGCGAAAACAGCGGACAATTTGATAGTAGCGATCCATGCCGGCGACCATGAGTAGTTGTTTGAAAATTTGCGGTGATTGCGGCAAGGCATAAAAGTGACCGGCGTGCACGCGGCTTGGGACTAAATAATCACGCGCGCCTTCGGGGGTGGCTTTGGTCAGCATGGGGGTTTCGATTTCGAGGAAACCATTTTCCTGTAGGAAGTTGCGTATGCTGTGGTTAACTTGGGCACGAAAGCGCATACGGTCAGACATTTCCGCACGGCGTAGATCGAGGTAACGAAATTGTAAGCGTGTGTCTTCATTGACTTCACTGTATTCATCAATGCGGAAGGGTGGAGGTTCTGCAGTGTTTAAAATAGCGATCTCATCGGCGATGACTTCGACTTTACCGCTAGGTAATTTTTCGTTGATGGTGCCGGTGGGGCGGTGTTGTACTCTACCCTTTACCATGACGACGTATTCACTGCGTATGCTTTCAGCAATTTTAAATTGATCGACTTGTTCGGGATTAAAAACGACTTGTACTCGGCCTTCGCGGTCACGCAGGTCAAGGAATATTAAGCCGCCATGATCGCGACGGCGGTGTACCCATCCATAGAGTTTGACGGTTTCATTGATGAGGGATTCGTTTATTTGTCCACAGTAATGGCTGCGCATAAGTTTCTCGGGTTGTTAACGTAATTTTTAGGTGAAATCTATCAAAGAATGGGTGGGCTGTCATTGCCCTTATTTGCCAACGAGCCTATGGCACTCTAATAGCATTTCTTTAACACTGACATTGGGTGATAGATGTAGCAGATAATCAACAGTGCTGACGATATCATCGACGCTCATCATATCTTCTTTGGGCGTAGTCGTATCGGCAGTCATGGGTGTATTCACCCAGCCGGGGCAGATGGCGGTGACGTGGATTCCCAAAGGCGCTAATTCTTTATACAGTGCTTCGTTTAAGCCGATAACCCCGAATTTTGAAGCGGCATATCCACCTAATGGGGCTCGGGCTTTTTTGCCGGCACGGGAAGCGATGTTAATAATTCGGCCGGAGCCTTGCTGTTTCATGTAAGGGGTCACCGTATGCACCAGATTGAAAACGCCGACTAGGTTAGTTTGCAGCATGGTTAAAAATGCTTCTGGCGCCAGTTCTGATGTGCCACGGATAGCAATGCCGGCATTGTTTATCAGCAAATCAATATGAGCGTGTTTTTGTGCAAACTGGTCAACAGCGTGTTTGACTTGTTGATGGTCTGCCACATCAAGGGGTGCAAGCATGTGGTTAGCGCCGAGTTTGATTTTTATCGCTTCTAACTTTTCTTTATTGCGAGCGATTAACAGCAATTCATAATCTTTTTTAGCTAGATATGCGGCAAGTGCTAATCCTATGCCGCTAGTAGCGCCGGTGATAATTGCAATTTTTTTATTCATTAAGTGTCCTTGGGTGGTTTTTTTTCAGTAGTAGGGGGTGATGTTTCTGTTTTAGCATCAGATTTTTTGTTCTCGCTTTCTGTTTTAGATTCGTGGGTTGTGGCTTTGGGTGGTGTTTTGTAATCAGTTGCGTACCAGCCGCCGCCTTTGAGTTGAAAGCCTGCGGCGGATATTTTTTTGGCAAGTCCGGGTTTGCCGCATTTTGGGCAATCGGTTAAGGGTGAATCGCTGACTTTTTGTAATGCTTCTAATTCATGTCCGCAGAGTTGGCATTGGTATTCATAAATAGGCATAAACTGCTTTGCTCCTGGGTGGTCTGCTTTTAGAATGTATGTGGGAATCGCCGTTATTTGCGGCAGGGGAAATATGTTAACGTTTTTATGCGCAGGAAACTATATGCATGCACCAAAAACAGTGTTAATAACGGGTTGTTCTTCTGGTATTGGCTTTTGTGCGGCAAATCAGTTGCACCAACGTGGTTATCGTGTTTTTGCTGGCGTGCGCAAGGCACAAGATAAAACTCGCTTGGAAGCTCTAGGTTTGAAGGCGATATTATTGGATTTGAATGACTCCAATTCTATACAGCTGGGATTGGAATCAGTGTTGATGCAAACGGGGGGAACATTGGATGCGTTGATTAATAATGCGGGTTTTGGGCAGCCGGGGGCTGTGGAAGATATTAGCCGCGAAGCTTTGCGTGCGCAATTTGAGGCAAATGTGTTTGGATTGCAGGAGCTGACTAATCTTGTGATACCGGTAATGCGCCGGCAAGGTTATGGTCGGGTTGTCAATATCAGTTCTATTTTGGGCTTAGTGGCTATGGCTTATCGTGGAGCTTATTGTGCTTCTAAATTTGCGTTGGAGGCTTTGACGGATAGTCTGCGTTTAGAATTGCTAGGATCTGGAATAGCTGTGTCACTTGTGGAGCCGGGTCCGGTTGCAACTGCGTTCCGTGATAGTGCGCGGGTAGCTTATGAACAGAATGTTTCGGTGGGACAAAGCAGTCATCATAGGCAGTATGTTAATTTGTTAAATAATATGGAAGAGTTCAAGGCACAATCGCGTTTTACTTTAACGCCTGAAGCGGTGGTGAAGAAGCTGGTGCATGCTTTGGAAAGTTCGCGTCCTAGAATCCGTTATTATGTGACGTTGCCGGCTTATGGATTGATGTTATTGAAGCGTCTGTTGCCGGGGCGTTGGTTGGATGTGTTGTTGCGGCAAGTTGCGAAGCGGGAAACCAGTGGGTTGCCTCCCTCCTGACTAGATTTGCTCATTTAATTAGTCGTTGGTGCTAAACTTAAGGTGTGTCATTCCCGCGAAGGCGGGAACCCATCATTAACAGGCACTCAAGCCTTTTAAAGAACTATTAAACTTCATTTTGATAAAATTAATGAATTTTTCTGCCTGTCATGGATGGGTTCCCGCCTTCGCGGGAATGACAGGGTCTTTTTTTAATTTTACACCAGTGACTAAATTAGAGTGGAAAAAATGACTTATTATTTAACTGTTTTACTTGTGATAACACCGATATTCTCTATCATTGCTCTTTTTTTGATGGCGATGTTATTTAGGAAATACGCTGGTTGCGAAGTGCAGTTGAAGAAATTACAACATACTGCAATTGAAAGTGATAAAGCATTGCAATCGTTTATGGTGCGGTTGGATGAACGTGGGCGTTATCATCAGGATATGGCGGATAATGTATTGCGTCTACTTAACGATCAACAACGTGCACGGCAAGAGGAACGCGCGCGCTTTGATGAGCATCAGATCAATAATTTGAAAACGCTACAGGAAAGTTTACAAAATGGTATGACCAGTGTGCGGCAGCAGGTGACTGAAGCGCTGACTTATCATGGTGAATCATTAAACCAGCGCGTGGAAAAGCTCACTTTAGCTACGGATCAACGCTTGAAGGAGATTAGCAGCCAGGTTGAGAAAAGATTGTCTGAAGGTTTTGAAAAAACCACGGCGACTTTTGCTGATGTGGTAAAGCGTTTGGCGTTAATTGATGAGGCGCAGAAAAAAATAACTGAGCTTTCTAGCAATGTGGTGGGTTTGCAGGAGATTTTAGGGGATAAGAAGTCGCGGGGTGCGTTTGGTGAGGTGCAGTTGATGGGGTTGATTCGCAATATGTTGCCCGAAAAATGTTTTGCTTTTCAGCATACGTTATCCAATGATAAACGTGTGGATTGTATGTTGTTTTTACCAGAACCTACCGGCAATGTAGTAATAGATGCGAAGTTTCCACTGGAAAGTTACCGGCAGCTCACCAATCCTATTTCCGAGGTGGAGCGTAAAGCGGTGGAGCAGAATTTCCGCCGCGATATACGCACACATATTCAGCACATCGCGAGTAAATATATTGTACCGGGAGAAACAGCGGATGGGGCGATGATGTTTATTCCGGCAGAGGCGATTTTTGCAGAGATACATGCACATTATCCTGATTTGGTGGAAATTGCTCAGAAGGCGCGGGTGTGGATGGTGTCGCCGACGACGATGATGGCGATTTTAACGACGACTCGGGCAGTGTTAAAAGATGCAGCTACGCGTAAGCAGGTGCATATTATTCAAGAACACTTGGTGATGTTGAATAAAGATTTTCAACGTTTTCAGAAGCGTATGGAGAAGTTGGCGGTGCATATTAAGCAGGCGCACGAGGATGTGGAGGATGTGCATACTTCATCAAAGAAGATTAGTCAGCGGTTTAGTCGTATTGAAAAGGTGGAGCTGGAGGGACACGAGACACCGTTGCTGGAGAGCATGGAGGTTGAGGAAGATTCACCCCTTTAGAAAAAGGGGGGTGATTAGACCTCAAACTCGGAAAAAATTCCTTCCGTAATCCACTGTCTCAATGTTTCAGCTGCGAAGCTAACTACCTTGTCTTCTGTTAGCCAATCGCAAAGGCCGGCGCAGATTTCGGAAAATGTCTGGCCTGATTGCATCGCTTCCAGCATCCATAATTGTTCAGGACTCGCTGTGCAAAAATGAGATTTTAGATTAAAACGCCACATTATCCAGGTGACGGGTTTTTCTTCTGGTTCTAGGACAGGGTGCTCAGTTTTGTTACTTAGGGCTTGCCATAATTTAGGCGTGGGGTAGAAATAATTTAGCTGACGCAGTGAAGGGTGCAGTGTTAGTTTTAAATTAGCCCAGGCGTCTGGATCTAGTGCTGCCATTTGCTCAAATGTTAGCTGGGGTGCGTCTTTTGCATCTAAAGTTTGACCTAAAGCCCATTCAAAATCAGCGAGCTCAGCTAGAACGGGTGTGGCTTCTGGATGGGTAGTAAGGAATTGACTGAAATGGCGCCCAAAAAACCGCACAGAAAAATGGTTGGAAGGATAGCTATGAATATAATCTCTGCCCAGTCTTTCAAATAATTCTTCACCAACAAAGACTTTGAGCATGGCAAAATTTAAACTTAAGACTTCTAACAAGCGTAATGAATAAGCGGCGTGGTAAACATCCAGGCGGGTTTGTTTGAAAGCAGCATCAAGACCTTGGATGCTGTGTTCTATCAAAGCATTGTCTTTATCTAGCACATAATTTTGGAAGTTTTCGATGGTTTCGCGCAGGGAGTTTGTGCTCATACCGCGGCCTCTTTCTCTTGGATTAACACACAATCGCCTAAAGTTTGTTGTGCGATGGATTTGGCGTGTTCCAGTTCTAACATTAATTCAGATAGAGGCGGTATGTGATCGTCACGCTCAATCAGTGTGGATACAGGACCAAAGCGTTTAAGCGCGGTAGCGTATAAAGACCAAACTTGATCGATGATGTCGTGGTCGTGGGTGTCGACGATGTGGGTTTCTAGATTTAAATGGCCTGCTAAGTGAAATTGTTGCACTCGGTTTGCAGGCACACCATTGATGAATTCTTCGGGATTAAATCCGTGATTAAAAGCACTGACGTAAATATTATTTACATCCAGGAGCAGTAGACAGTCAGCTTGCTCGGCAATGGCGCTGATGAATTCCCACTCACTCATGACGGAGTGATTGTAAGTAATATAGCTGGAAACATTTTCCAACAAAATTTGTCGGCCTAGATAATCTTGTACTTGTGAAATGCGTGTGACTAGATGTTTTACTGCTTCTTCGGTGTAGGGTAAAGGCATGAGATCATGGAGGTTGACGCCATTAACGCCAGTCCAGCATAAATGGTCGGAGATCCATTTGGGTTGAACACGGTCTGCCAGTTGTTTGAGTTGTTTTAAATAATCGTTGTCCAGAGCATCGGGGCTGCCAATGGATAAGGAGACGCCGTGTATGACGATAGGATACAGTTCAGCTACGCGATCGAGGAAATATAGCGCATTACCGCCGGGAATTAAATAATCTTCAGTGATGGCTTCAAACCAATCAATGGGTGGTTTGGTATCGAGTATTGAACGATAGTGAGTAGGACGCAGGCCTAATCCAAAACCAAGGTAGGGGAGTTTGTGCATGATTGGCGCTCTACTCGTCAGAATTAGAAAAAAATTTATTGGCGAGCGTTTCCTAGGAGACAAAAGCCGGATACCTGTGGGAATCCGGCTTTAACCAGTCCTAGCCTCAATGCTACGCGGAGGCTATTATTGCTGTTGCTCGCTTCCTTGAACACTGCTAGTGGTGGTAGTTGTGGTTACCACTTTATGCTTGTGGCGTACGGTTTTGCATTTGCTGTAGCCTTTGCAAACCTGAGCAGGTTGAGCATAGCTAGCGCAATTGTTTGGCAGGTTTTGTGGAGTTGCAGCACCAGATTGTTGGCTGGCACAACCGGTTAAGGCAAAAGCAACACCGACAGCGGAAGCAAGAACTACACCTGCTTTAGAAATTTTACTCATAATTTAATTCCCTCATTGTTGTTGATAGAAATCCAGTGGATAGAGATCCAATTAAGGATTACCAAACAGTTCTATCTAATACTCCTCTACAGAGCATGAATTACAAGAATTGCTAACGCGCAGGATAGCACTTCCTATACCCCTGTTTGGCACCTGCGTAATTTAGACTCATATTTAGCAGAAATGCAAGTCTCAAATGATAAAAATAACGTTTTTGACGCGATTTTTTTGAAATTGTGGGGGTGGGGGTGAAAATTTTTTGTTGTCTGCTTAAAAATCTTTAGTTAGTTGCTGGCGCGAAACTCAAGCCTGTCATTCCCGCGCAGGCGGGAACCTATCCATCCGTGAGCAATTTTTATATTTTTTTGGCTGATTCGATACTTGTATACTGATGAATCATCAAAAGCCATGGATAGATGGGTTCCCGCCTGCGCGGGAATGACACTATTTTTATATTTCGCGCCAGCAACAAGTTAACTAACTTGCACCAAATCCATCAATTCACGCACCGCGACCACCAACATAGCATATTCTGGTGTGGGGTTGGCCTTAATTTCAGTGAATATGGTTTCCCAGCGTTCAACCATGATGTGATTCGTTTCCAGCCACGCTTCCACTAAACTCACAGGATCTTTGTTTTTGGATTTCTGTTTTAACACCGCTTGCATTAAGGCGCGTTGTAGCCAATCCAAATCACTTTTAACTGCTGAGCGTGCCAGTACCGTCCAGCGACTGTCAAAAGGATATTTATTAATGGTTTCGCGGAATTCATTCAGACCTAAACGATCTGCTAGGTTGAAATAAATTTTGGCAGCTTTTTTCAGGTCTATTTGCTTTTCAGTGGCAGCTTCAATGATATTCAAAGCCGAACTTAATGCTTTGGCATTGGCAACTTGAATGGCTATGGCTTCTGGGACGCCGGCCTCGATCATTGCTTGAGATTTTTCTTCCAGCATAGATTTTTCCGTGCTGGTTAGAAGGCTGCCCAAATTTTTTTTCAAGGTGGTAACCCCACTTGCAAAATGTGCAATAGTTGCTTTTATATCAAGTTTTGGGCGCAAATTACGCAGAAACCAGCGGACTTGGCGGCGTATCAGTTGTACCAGTTCTAAAATCATTTCCACCTGCAAAGTCACTTTAATGTTTAATGACTCAATGGTTTCTCTTAAGTCACGTAAATTAAAAATTTCTTTGGAGATAATATAAGCGCGCACGATATCGATGGTGTCGGCTCGGGTTTCATCATGCATTTGATAGACGAAGGTAATGCCCATATCGTTGATGAGTGTATTGCTCAATTGAGTGGCAATAATTTCTCGTCGCAAACGGTGTTGGTTTAAGGCTTCGCCATAACGCTTCCTAAGTATTTGTGGGAAGGCGTGTTGGATATATTGGTTTAAATAGTCCTCATCAGCTAGATCAGAGTCGATAATTTCCGCCTTGAGGATATTTTTGCTGTAAGCCAATAATACGGCAATTTCAGGACGAGTGAAGCCTTTGCCATTGGCTTTGCGGGTCACTAAGGTTTCATCGCTGGGTAAATATTCTAGTTCGCGGTCTAGTTTCCCCTCTTTGACCATTTCTTTAATATAACGAGAATATAAATCCAGATAGTGCAATGACAAATCCGTATTAATGCTCAGCGCGCGTACTTGGCGATAATTGTCGTGTAGTACCAGCTGTGCCACTTCATCAGTCATTTTTGCCAGTAAAATATTGCGGTTTTTTTCCGTTAATTCACCTTGGCTGACGATATGGTTCAGCAGAATTTTGATATTGACTTCGTGGTCGGAGCAATCAACGCCGCCGGAATTATCAATAAAATCTGTATTGATGCAACCACCATTTAATTCATACTCAATGCGTCCGAGTTGTGTCAGGCCTAAATTTCCGCCTTCGCAGACTACGCGGCACTTAAGTTCATCACCATTGACACGTACGCCATCATTGGAGCGATCCCCTGCATCGAGGTGGGTTTCTGTGCTGGCTTTGACATAGGTGCCAATACCACCATTCCATAGTAAATCTACCGGTGCTTTTAATAATGTTTGCACTAGGTCATTAGGCGCAATTTGATCTTTTTTAATATTCAGTAATTTTTTGATTTCAGGAGAGAGTTTGATGGTTTTAACAGAGCGTTTGAATACGCCACCACCTGTTGAAATCAACGCTTCATTATAATCTTCCCAAGTAGAGCGAGGTAAATTGAACAAACGTTGTCTTTCAACAAAACTGATAGCCGGATCGGGATCAGGATCAAGAAAAATGTGAGTGCCATTGAATGCGCCCACCAATTTGATTTGTTTAGATTGCAACATGCCGTTGCCAAAGACATCGCCACTCATATCACCAATACCAACCACGGTGAATGGATGATTGTCTATGTCTATTTCTAATTCCTGGAAATGGCGCTTGACGGATTCCCATGCGCCACGGGCAGTGATGCCTATTTTCTTGTGGTCATAGCCTGCTGAGCCGCCAGAGGCAAAGGCGTCGCCTAACCAAAATTGGTATTGTAACGAAATTGCATTGGCGATATCTGAGAAAGTTGCCGTGCCCTTATCTGCAGCGACGACTAAGTAAGGATCAGAATCATCATAACAAACGGTATTTGCAGGAGGAATAATCGTATGGTCTTGCATATTGTCAGTTAAGTCTAAAAGACCACGAATGAAATCTTGGTAGCAGTGAATGCCTTCTTGCAAAATCTGTTCTCTATCACCATCAGTCGGTAGCAATTTCGGTATAAATCCGCCTTTAGAGCCGGCCGGTACGATGATGGCATTTTTGACTTGTTGGGCTTTCATCAAGCCTAACACTTCGCGACGAAAATCTTCACGGCGATCAGACCAGCGGATACCACCGCGTGCGACTTTGCCGGCGCGTAAATGTATGCCTTCTAAGCGTGGAGAATACACAAATATTTCATGAGCGGGTTTAGGTAATGGCAGATCGTGTATCAGGTCGGGATTAAATTTAAACGATAGGTAAGGTTTGGTATCACCTAGTGCATCATTTTGAAAATAATTGACGCGTACCATCGCGTGAATAAGGTTTAAGTACATGCGCAGGATGCGGTCTTCATCGAGATTGGCGACTCCTTCCAAGGCTTGGGTGATTTTTTCCGATAGCTCAAGTAATGCCGTTGTAGTTTTTCCCGACTGCTGAGCAGGATCAAATTTTTCAAAAAACATCTGTATCAGTAATTGGGTAACTTCGGGATTTCGAGCCAAGGTGGCTTCCATATATTCTTGACTGAAAGTGAAGCCAATTTGCTTTAGGTATTTAGCAAAAGCGCGAAGCAGAGCTGTTTCTCGCCAGTTTAAATGTGAAAGTAATACCAAGGAGTTAAAACCATCATGTTCGGCCTCGTAGTTCCAAATTTTTTTAAAGGCTTCCTGAAAGTTTTCGCGGTTTTCATCGATATTTAACTCACCGCCGGAATAACGCATGCTGAAATCGTTAATCCAGACTGAACGCCCATGGTTAAATTGGAGTTGATAAGGTTGCTCACCGATGACGCGTAAGCCCATCTTTTCCAAGATGGGGATGGCATCAGATAAGGGAATGGTGGTTTGGGGATGAAATAGTTTGAAATGGATTAAATCATCTGTACGCTGTGACTGGTATAAGCTCATTTCCAGATTGTTTTCAGCGTTAAGTTTTTCGATGTGTTCTATATCGAAAACTGCGCTTTGTGGTGAGAAGGCTTCTTTATAAGCTGCTGGGAAGGCTCGATAGTAGCTGGCATACAGTGCATTGCCTTTTTCTTCGCCAAAATAGGCAATCAGTTGTTCGTGCAGTCCGTCTTTCCAAGAGCGCCCAGCTTCAATCAGGCGGCGTTCAATGGCGCTTAAATCATAACTGCGTGGTTGTTTGGGATTAATGCGGATAGTGTAATGGATGCGTGCGAGGATAGAATCAAAAAAACGCGTTTCGTAGGAAATTTCTATTGCTGAGAAAGATTCCTGCAAGATTTCCTGCATGCGAGCACCTAATTCCACATTAAAATCATCGCGCGGCACGTAAACCAAACAAGAGATGAAGCGTCCATAGATGTCTTTTCTGACAAACAAGCGAATGCAGCGGCGGTCTTGCAGTTCCAAAATACCCAGACTTAAATCATATAATTCTTTGGGTGTTGAGTGAAATAAGTCATCGCGGGGTAAGGTTTCTAAAATGTGTGCCAGCGCTTTATGGGCATGGCCTTTGGGTGGCAGGCCGGAGCGTTTTAACACTTCAGATATTTTTAAGCGAATCAGGGGAAACGTACGCGGGCTGTCGTTATAGACATTACTGGTATATAGCCCGACGAACCAGCGCTCGCCGATGATAGCGCCTTTGGCATTGAAGCGTTTTACGCTGACAAAGTCCGTATAACGGTTGCCATGAACGGTGGAGCGGGTGTTGGTTTTTGCTAAAAGCAGTATTTGATTGGATAAACCGAGTTTTCGTGCCTCAGGGGTCAGATCTGCATAATAACGCAGCAATTTACTTTGGCTGGTTTCTCTTAGTACACCTAAACCGCTGTGTTTCACGAGTTTTAATGCTTCTTTTTGGCCATCCATCACGAAATCGTACAGGCGGTATCCCAGAAAAGTGAAATGGTTATCGAGTAGCCAGCGTAAGAAGGCTTTGGCTTCTTCAATGTCTTCAGTGGTAGCGGGCGGTTTAACGGCTTCCATCTCTTCTAGGGCTGAATAGACTTCGCCTTGTAATTTTTTCCAGTCCTGCACCGCGAGGCGAGCATCACCGATGACTCGGTCTAGGTTTTCACCTAATGCTTTTAGCACTTTGGGGTCGGTTTGCCGGTCGATTTCGATATAAATGGGGGCTTCGGTCAGGGCTTCGCTGTTGGATGAGTCGGGGGGAAGGATGCCGGTGATTTCATGTTTGGTATTGCGAAGAACTTTAATACCGCCTAGGTGGATTAGAAAATGCACGGCCAGGCCTTCGCGGTTGATTTCGGTGCATAAGGTATCAACTAGAAAGGGTTGGTCATCTAGGTTAAATTCTAATACAGTGTGGGTCGATTCCCAGCCATCGGTTTGTAAGGTGGGGTTGAAAATGCGGCGTTTGTACTCCCCTGTTTTGCGTTTATGCATGAGTTTCCACAGGGATAATGCTACACCGAATAGATCGCGTGTGGATCTTTGTGTCAGGTCATCGAGTGGGGCGTGGGAGAAACAGTATTCTATAAAGGGCTCAAAGGGGGTTATTTCTTTAGCGGTGAGTTTTTTTTGGGCATGCTTTATGACTTTTTGGATAATTTTTTTACGGTCTTGGGCAGCGTCTGACATAAGTTGACTCCATAGGTTTTAGCTTGCGGAAGCATAGCGTATATAATGGGAATTTGCATTAAGGGATATTTTGGAATAATAAGTTTTTAATAACCTCCCTTTCGTTAAACTGTCATCCTTCGCTTGCACTCAGGATGACAGTGAAAATTTATTCAGGGTCATACTATGTCAGAGGATATTTCACATAAATTAGTACTAGCCATTTCGTCGCGTGCCTTATTCAATTTGGATGAGAGTAATAATATTTTTGAGCAACAAGGGATTGAGGCGTATTCTCAGTATCAAATTGGGCATGAAAATGAGATTTTGTCGCCGGGGGTTGCGTTTCCTTTGGTGAAAAAATTTCTAAATCTTAATCGCATTGCGCCGATGGTGGAAATTATTTTGTTATCCAGAAATAGTGCGGATACCGGATTGCGGGTTTTTAATAGTATTCAGCATTATCAACTGGATATAACGCGGGCTGCATTTACCAATGGTGAAAGTCCTTATTTGTATGTGTCGGCTTTTGGTTCGCATTTATTTTTGTCAGCCAATCCTTTGGATGTGAGAAATGCGTTGGAGGCGGGTTGTGCGGCTGCGACTATTTTGCCTTCTCATGTTAATTTAGATGGTAATAAGTCAACGGAATTGCGTATTGCTTTTGATGGGGATGCGGTCATATTTTCTGATGATTCGGAGCGGGTTTATCAGGAAAACGGTTTGGAGTTTTTTGCTGAAACGGAAAAAAATGCAGCGCATCAACCGCTTTCGGGTGGGCCATTTAAGGGTTTTCTGGCGGCTTTGCATCAGTTGCAGAAAAAATTTCCCAAGGATTGTCCGGTGCGTACGGCGTTAGTGACGGCACGCTCGGCGCCGGCGCATGAGCGGGTTATCCGTACGTTACGTGCTTGGGATATTCGTATTGATGAGGCATTATTTTTGGGTGGTTTGGCAAAGGGTGATTTTTTGCGGGCTTTTGGTGCGGATATGTTTTTTGACGATCAGACGGGGCATTGTGATTCCGCGCGGGAATATGTGGCAACCGGGCATGTGCCGCATGGGGTTAGGAATGGGGGGTGAATTTCGGAGTTCTTCTCTAACAGCCCTAACTTCTTTCCTTCTCCCCTTGTGGGAGAAGGAAAAAGGTTATGGTTTGTTAGAGCAACTGCAATCCTTGATAAACCAGTCCAGTATAAACTTGCACCAAGCTAGCTCCCGCCGCCCGCATTGTTTGTATATCTTTCACACTCATAATGCCGCCGCAGCCGATGATGGGGATTTGGCCTTGTAAATGATGGCTTAGTTGCTGTACGACATTTAAAGATTTATCAAATAATGGCTTGCCGCTTAAGCCGCCGGTTTCATTGGCGTGCGGCAATTCGGTGACTCCTTCTCGTGACAGTGTGGTGTTGGTGGCGATTACGCCGTCTATTTTTTGTTGTAAAAATACAGTTGCCATGTCTTCAATAGCAGCATTATCTAAATCTGGAGCGATTTTTACCACGAGCGGGACGTATTTCTGATGCTGCTCTGCCAGATGGTGTTGCGCAGTTTTTAATGCGGTTAACAATTCAGTGAGGGCATTTGTATCTTGCAATTGTCGCAAGCCCTGGGTGTTTGGCGAAGAGATATTCACGGTGATGTAGCTGGCATGTGCATACACACGCTCAAGGCAAAACAGATAATCTTGCGCGGCTTGCTCAAGTGGTGTGTCAAAATTTTTACCAATGTTAATGCCTAAAATACCTGAATATTTTGCTTGTTTAACTTGGTTGACTAGGTAGTCCACGCCTTGATTATTAAATCCCATACGATTGATTAGCGCTTGGGCTTTGGGTAGACGGAAGAGTCTGGGTTTAGGGTTGCCAGGTTGAGGACGTGGGGTAATGGTGCCTATTTCTATAAATCCAAATCCCAGAGGAGCTAGCGCATCAATGTAGTCGCCGTTTTTGTCGAAACCTGCGGCTAAGCCGATGGGGTTGGGGAATTGCAATCCCATGAGGGTGATGGGTTGTTGATGTTTGCGGCTGATGAGATGGCTAAGTCCGAGTTTCTGTAATAAGGCAAGAGTTTTTAAAGTAGTTTTATGGGCAGTTTCCGGTGGTAGCTGGAATAAGAGTGAGCGAAGGATGGGGTATAGCATAAACTTTCCATGGTAGGAGTTATTTGGTGTTAGAATCTTTGCATAATCTTCTTCTAAAATTCACCCCTCCCCTCCCACAAGGGGATTCCCTTCGGTCATAGACGGGAGTGGTAATTTCACAAGGAGATTATGTGCTAAATAGCTATCAACCCGGAGTATGAAATAATGTGGTCAGGACTGCAATGTGATTTAGATGAAACCATCCGCTTGCTGCGTGCAACGGTATATGATTTTGCCAAAAATGAAATCGCACCGCGCGCTGGAATCATCGATCAGACCAACGTGTTTCCAAGAGACTTGTGGCCAAAGCTTGGGGCAATGGGTTTACTGGGTATCACAGTGGCCCCCGAATATAATGGCTCTGATATGGGTTATCTAGCGCATGTCATTGCTATGGAAGAAATCAGCCGCGCTTCGGGAGCCATAGGTTTAAGCTATGGCGCACATTCCAATTTGTGTATTAATCAAATTCACCGTTTTGGGACTTCTGCCCAAAAACAACATTACTTGCCTAAACTGATTAGTGGTGAACATGTAGGCGCTTTGGCTATGAGTGAAGCCAATGCCGGTTCGGATGTGGTCAGCATGCAATTGGTTGCTGAGAAAAAAAGCGATCATTATCTGTTGAATGGCACCAAGATGTGGATCACCAATGGTCCTGATGCTGATACTTTTGTGGTCTATGCTAAAACCAATAAAGAAGCTAAATCCCACGGTATTAGCGCATTGATAGTCGAAAAATCTTTCAGCGGTTTTCATACAGCGCAAAAGCTCGATAAATTAGGTATGCGTGGCTCTAATACTTCGGAGCTGGTTTTTGAAAACTGCCAGGTGCCGCTGGAAAATGTATTGTATGCAGAAAATAAGGGCATTGAAGTATTAATGAGTGGTTTGGATTATGAGCGTGTCGTACTCTCCGGCGGACCTGTGGGAATTATGCAAGCCTGTATGGATGTGGTTTTGCCGTATACCAGTGACCGCAAACAGTTTGGGAAAGCCATAGGAGAATTTGAACTGATTCAGGGTAAGCTAGCGGATATGTATAACCATTTGAGTGCTAGCCGAGCTTATTTGTATCAGGTGGCGAGAAATTGTGATGCAGGTAAAGTCAATCGTAAAGAAGCGGCGGGTGTGATTTTATATTGTTCAGAACATGCAACGCGCATGGCGTTAGAAACCATTCAATGTTTAGGCGGCAATGGTTATATCAATGAATATCCCGCAGGCAGGCTATTGCGAGACGCTAAGTTGTATGAAATTGGTGCGGGGACGAATGAAATCCGTCGCATGTTAATCGGCAGAGCCTTATTTGAGGAAAATAAACATGGTTAATGATGACCCTATTGTGATTGTGTCTTGCGCCCGTACACCGATTGGGAATTTTCAGGGTGTGTTTAAAAACACGACGGCGCCGGAGTTGGGCGCTGTTGCGATCAAAGCGGCATTGGAGCGGGCACAACTTAAGCCAGAGATGATTCATGAGGTATTGATGGGATGTGTGTTACCGGCGGGTTTGGGTCAAGCGCCAGCGCGACAGGCCGCTTTGGGAGCCGGTCTTTTAAATAGTACGGGATGCACCACAGTGAACAAAATGTGCGGCTCGGGTATGAAGACGGTGATGTTGGCACATGATGCGTTGTTGGCGGATAGCGAGAATATCATTATCGCAGGGGGTATGGAGAGCATGACTCATGCGCCGTATTTATTACCTAAAGCGCGTGCCGGTTACCGATTAGGGCATCAAACGGTGGTCGATCATATGTTGTATGATGGTTTGGAAGATGCTTATCAAAAGGGCAGTTTAATGGGGGTGTTCGCGGAAGAATGTGCCGAGCAGTATTATTTTACGCGTGAGGCGCAAGATCAGTTTGCGATTACTTCTGTTCTGCGCGCCAAACAAGCACAAGTCGAAGGGAGTTTTGATGGAGAAATTGCACCGGTAGTTGTGACATCAAAACAAGGAGAAACGTTGATTAGTGCCGATGAAGGTCCAGGCAGTGCGCAAATTGAAAAAATTCCGCAATTGAAACCAGCATTTCGTAAAGATGGTACGGTGACGGCGGCTAATGCTTCTTCTATATCTGATGGCGCTGCGGCTTTGGTTTTGATGCGCCGTTCAGAAGCCGAACGCCTAGGTTTGACGCCCTTGGCAACTATGGTTGGCCATCAAACGCACGCGCAGGAGCCTAATCTGTTTACCACTGCCCCAATTGGCGCTATCCAGAAATTGTTGCGGGCTATTCATTGGTCAGTTGATGATGTGGATTTGTATGAGATTAATGAAGCGTTTGCTGTGGTGACTATGGCGGCTATGCATGATTTGCAGCTTCCGCATGAAAAGGTGAATGTGCATGGTGGCGCTTGCGTGTTAGGTCATCCGATTGGCGCATCGGGGGCGAGAATTTTGGTGACGTTGTTATATGCGTTGAAGAAATATGATTTAAAGCGAGGGGTGGCGGCATTGTGTATCGGAGGTGGAGAAGCAACGGCGGTTGCGGTAGAGCTGTGATCCTGAGCATGGCTAGGCGTTGTATCTATGTCCCCGCTCTATACAACCTTCCCCATAGGAAACTCACCTTAATGCTGTCGGTATTAATCAAAAAAACTCGTGTAGGAAACATGGTAATGCATTTTTTAGATGATTATGAATCATTCAAAGAAACACGCTATTTATTAAGTAATGAAGCGAATGCGAATCACCTCAGAAAATCCTTGCGCAGTTTGAAAGAAGGAAAATTACTTAAAAAAAGCTGTTTGAGTGATGAAACTGCATTGGCCTCAAAATCTCAGCCACAGGAAACCTATGACGACACTATCCTCCTCGATAAACCCACAAAGCACACTGTTTAAAGAAAATGCAGCGCACATGTCGCAACTCGTAATGGACTTGCGTGAAAAAGCCAGCGTCATTGCCCAAGGTGGCACAGAAGCAGCGCGTAAACGTCATCAAGCGCACGGTAAGCTTTTGCCGCGTGAACGCATTGAACAGTTGCTCGATCCTGGTTCGCCATTTTTAGAATTATCGCAGTTTGCTGGTTTGGCTATGTATGATGAGCCGGTGCCGGCAGGTGGCATTATTGCCGGCATTGGGCAGGTGATGGGGCAGGAGTGCATGATTGTGGCCAATGATGCCACGGTGAAAGGTGGCACATATTATCCCATCACGGTTAAAAAGCATTTGCGTGCGCAAGAGATTGCTGAAGTGAATCATTTGCCGTGTATTTATCTAGTGGATTCAGGTGGGGCATTTTTGCCGAAGCAGGATGAGGTGTTCCCTGATAAAGAGCATTTTGGACGGATTTTTTATAATCAGGCCAATATGTCAGCTAAGGGTATTGCGCAGATTGCCGTGGTCATGGGTTCTTGTACGGCGGGTGGTGCTTATGTGCCGGCGATGGCGGATATCGCGATTATGGTTAAAGAGCAGGCGACGATTTTTTTAGCTGGACCGCCATTAGTGAAAGCGGCTACGGGTGAGGTGGTGTCGGCGGAAGATTTAGGTGGCGCAGATGTGCATTGCCGTACTTCGGGTGTAGCAGATTATTATGCGCAAAATGATGCCGATGCTTTGCGATTGGCGCGGGAAGCAGTTGCAAATCTCAATCGCCGTAAAATTTTAACCCTCGCTACGCGTGCGAGTTTAGAACCGTTATATTCAGTAGAAGAAATTTATGGTGTCGTCAATGCCGATCCTAGGCAGCCTTATGATGTGCATGAGGTAATTGCGCGTCTTGTGGATGGCTCTGAGTTTGATGAATTCAAGGCGTTGTATGGCAGTACTTTAGTGTGCGGGTTTGCGCATATTTATGGTTATCCTGTGGGTATGGTTGCCAACAATGGCATTTTATTTTCAGAGTCGGCGCTAAAGGGTGCGCATTTCATACAGTTGTGTGCCAAGCGCAAAATTCCATTGGTGTTTTTGCAGAACATTACTGGATTTATGGTTGGGAAAAAATATGAAACCCGCGGCATTGCTAAAGATGGTGCTAAGCTGGTGACGGCTGTGGCGTGTTGCCAAGTGCCAAAATTCACGGTGATGATCGGTGGTAGTTTTGGTGCGGGAAATTATGCAATGGCGGGGCGGGCTTATAATCCACGGTTTTTATGGATGTGGCCGAATGCGCGGATTTCTGTTATGGGCGGGGAGCAGGCGGCGAATGTGTTGGCGCAAGTGAACCAAGAGAAGAAGACGCGGCTGGGTGAAGTGTATGATGCTAAAGCGGATGAAGCTTTTAAAGCCGAAATCCGTGCGCAGTATGAGACGCAAGGTCATCCGTATTATGCCAGTGCACGGCTTTGGGATGATGGCATTATTGATCCTGCCGATACGCGTAGGGTTTTGGGGTTGGGGATTTCGGCTGCGTTGAATAGTCCAATAGAGGAAACGGCTTGGGGGGTGTTTAGGATGTAGAGTAATTTTCCTTCTCCCCTTGTGGGAGAAGGTGAGAAGGAAAAATGCTTACAATAGGATAAAAAAATGACATTAAAACTCGTAGCTATAGGTGGTTTGGGCAATATGTTAGGTCCTTCCGCGCAGCATTTGCAAAATAGTGAGGTTGCGCGCTATTTGCGTATCTTGGATAGAGGCACAAAAGGTGCGCGTCGGGATAAATTTCGTCAAGCGTGGAAAGAACAGGGTGCAGAATTGGTGCCGGATATGAACACGCTGCTTGATGATGGAGATTTTGATGGCGTCGTTATTTGCGCAGGAAAAAATGGCGATGATTTTCAAATATTGACCGAATTAGTGCCGATGCTACATGCGCGTGCAACAGGTCGAGATTATTTTATTTTACATTTATCAACAGTGAGTTGTGAATTTGTCACAGCAACCCAGCGCTATTGTGTTGCCTATGATATGCAATACGTCAATTATCCCCTGACTGGCGGTGCAAAAGGTGCGGCAGCGGCCACCATGTTAATTTTATGCAGCGGCGATAATAATCTTTATATGCGGCTTGAGCCCATGCTGCAATTGATGGGTAAACCGAACTATTTCGGTGCTGAAGTGGATTTAGGCGCTGCGGTCAAATTAATGGGTCATGTCATGGTGTTTCATGCGCTGTTGGGTGTTTCATTAGCGGTTACACTGCATAAGCACGTCGTAGATTCCCCGGAGTTAGGTTCTTCACAACTGGCCATGTTTGATTTTTTAAATAATGGTGCAGGTGGCTGCAGACAGTGGGAGTTTCCTGTGCGCCATGGCATTGCCGAAAATGATTGGCAGCATGGTTTTTTATTGCAACATGCGGTGATAGATGTGTTATACGCAGCACGTTTGCTGCAACAAAAACAGTTGCCGGATCTGTTGATATTGCCGTTATTGCAAACGGCGTTGTTGTTTTCTTATCTGTTAAATGCAAATCCTGGTAAAGAGCTGGCTACACAAGCCATCACGCAGTTGCTTGCAACCTCGCCTAAAGCCAGTATCGATAATTATCTAAGCAAATATCTTTCTTTAAATGTGGATGATAGTTTTAATCATTGTGTTACTTCGCTTCCAGAAGCTATTCAGCGGACTTTGATGTTGGATGTGGTTTATAAATAATAAAATATATTGGAAATCCTGTTTGAAAAAGAGCAACCCTAACTTTTAAATCCCCACAGGCCTTATGGCCTGCGACCCCCTTTTTCAAAGGGGGTGGTAAAAGGTCAATGCGCATCCCAAGGAACTTTATGAAAACTAATTTTCTGCATTTGCCCGCTGAAAAACAAAAGGAGCTGTCTGAGATAATTGCTATTATCCGACAGCACTCTGCGGTGGAGATGATTATTTTATTTGGCAGTTATGCCAGAGGTGATTGGCGGGAAAAATTGACGGAAGATGGTCAGCATTTTGTGTATCAGAGTGATTTTGATATTTTGCTGGTGGTTGAAACGCGTAGTACGACTCAGCAAGCGAGTTTGCAGCGAGATATTGCTAAAGAGATTGAGCAAACTGAAAGCATCAAAACGCCGGTTTCTCTTATCACACATGATTTTGAATTTGTTAATCGCAGGGTAAGACGCACGCAGTACTTTTTTTCTGACATTCAAAAACAGGGCGTTTTGTTGTATGACTCGGGGAAGTTTGTGTTGGCGGAGCCTGGACCATTAAATCCTACGCAGCGATATTTGGATGTTAAAAAGGATTTTGCGTATTGGTTTAACAGTGCTGAAGGATTTTTCGATTCTTCTCAATATAATTATAATAAGAAGAGAAATTCACTGGCGGCTTTTGAATTGCATCAGACAGTTGAGCGCCTTTACAGCACTATTTTACTAGTATATACCCACTATAAACCCAACACCCATGATTTAGCAATTTTGCGCAAACTGGTCAATGCATTAGATCCGCGTTTTACCGAAATATTTCCCCTGACTGATAATGTGGAAAAATATCATTTCTTAATGTTATGTAATGCTTATGTGGAAGCTCGCTACAAGCCCAGTTATGCAATTACCAAGGAAGAGCTAAATTGGCTTAAGGAACGAGTGCAGCAGTTAATGAATTTGACGAATATGTTTTGTCAGGAAAAAATAACTTTTTTTGAGCGGGAAAAAGCTGAGCATACTCAGTGAACAGTTGCAACAATTGTTATGCTTGAGTTTGACTTAAGGATTGTGTATTGCGTCAAATTACGTATAAATACGTAAATTATTTATTTTGACATAATTCGCCGTAAATGGTTTTCCATGTTATAAAATTCTTCCAGCTTTTAAAGGGGTAGGCAGATATAATAAATATATATGTGAGGATATATGCAACAAGAACAAGAAAAAAGATTATTCGATAAAATGGTAGAGTTGGAAACTAATCTATCTGGGGTTGAAGGTGTTATCTCTCACCAGAAAAGGGACGAATGAAGATGTGAGTGTTGCTGATTCGGGTTTATTGGATGTTAAGAAGGATGGTAAATCTAGTTCCAGTTCTAGTTCAGCTCTACTGCTTCCTCATCTAGCGCGTCACATCCCAATGTGGTTGTCGTAGGTGAGTCTCTAGAAGTCGCGCAGACATTTTTAAATTCTCCAGAGCTAATGAAGAATCTTCAGCTGCTGGGAGTGAAACCAGGAGGTACTGTTGAAATAAGTGTACAAACAACGGCTAAACTAAATTTACCAGAAGACAAAAAAACTAAAGAATCTAAGTTTTCTGTTTCTTCAAGTTCTTCCTATTCCAGTTCCTTTTTTTCAAATTCTTCATCTTCAGCTGTAGTTTTTTCACAATCTGATAAAAAAGGATATCAACGTCAACGGGATAAAATAATAGCGGATGTTGAACGTGAACTTACCGGAACCAAATTCACCCTCGAAAAAGCAACCGCTGCTGTGAGTGCACTTAAGCAGGGAAAAGAACGCTTTGATTCACGTGCGCATCTCTAGCAAGCATCTATGATAGCAGTGATCCAAATGTGGCAGATTGTATGAAGGAAATATCTATAAACATTGATATACAGCTACAAGTATTTAAAACGCATTTTCCACAGCTCTTCTCAGATTCGCCTGAGGGGACTTCCTTGGGTACTTCACAATAAATATGACAATGTCGCAATATATTTCAAGGGATAAATCCTTGTTCCGCAAAGGACATTGTTGAATAAATGAACTCTCACCCATTTTTTCAAAGAGGGTGAGGTTTCATTAGTTTTACATCCTTGTGGCCTGGATGTTGGGACGACGTGCGAAATTTTTAATTTTTTTCATGAAGGCAGGAGTGTGGTTGTTGTTACCTCCGGTTTGAGAAGTTCTCTCTTTTTTACTTCTAAGCGTGTAGAGGCTGTTGAAGGTACAGAAGTCGAGGAGGTAGAAGGAGCAGAAGCCTGTGTTGACGGAAAAAAGCTGGAACTGCTAGAACTACTGGAGCTGGAATGAGAGGTGCTGGTTTTGGTAGACGGTTTTGGCTGCCGATAATTTAACAGCAATTCCTTGACTTGCCTTGCTCTGGCTGCTGTTTCTGACACTTTTGCTAATCTATGTAAGTGGTTCATCATCTCAAAATCTATGGGGACATGAATGCCTTTTTCATAACATTTTTCCAGTTGTTCTATGGCTTCTTTGCAGCCTTGACGCGCAGATAAAGTAAAATAGCGAATAGCTTTCTCAAGGTTTTTTTCATGAAAACTACCAACTCCGTAGAGATAGCATAAACCATAATTGCACTGCCCTTTAGGATCATTAGCTTGCGCTGCATTTCGAAAATGTTCTACTGCTAGCCAAAGATTTTTTTCTAATGCTTCGTGTAGTTTTGCCGTTACTGTCTTTGATTTATCATTATCCTTCAAATCTTGAGGTTCACCTCTTCTTCGTAAATGATACTCACCCAGCGCATTGTGTGATTTTGCAGATATACGAGTAAATTCCTTGTCATCATAGTTATTGAAAAGTGGACGCTCGCAAGCTCTTTTATAATAGCCAAAAGCCAAGGCTAAATGTTCCTGTATCTCAGAGGTTTCTTGTTTTATTTCCTGCAATTCCTCTTTTGTAGGTGCAGATTGTTTGATACCCTTGGCTTGTCTAAGCGCGCGTTTCTCTTCCATTTTCTCGGCAATTTTTTCATGGACACAACCTAATCTGTACTCAGCTTTGGCAAATTTTTCTCTATGTTTATACAGAAATTGATCTCGATATTCTTCATAGTAGCGAATAGCCCATTCAGGGTGACCAAACTCCTCCTCGCAACGACCCAATCTATACACAGCTTCATGGGCTTGTGGAGAAAGAGATTTTTGAGCTTTTCTATAGATATCCAAAGCAGTTTGCCGTCTATCATGTACATAACCTTCAAGCCCCCCAAATCCCACGCCTTTTTCATAACAATAGCCTAAATTGATAAGAATTGTATGCTTTATAGCGCTATAGTCTTCATGCTTCCAGCTGTTTGAGGAAGCTCCTAAAGTTGAAGCCTCAGAGAATAATTGCTGTGGTGTCCAGTCTATAAGAGATTTAACGCCATGATATAAATAGCATTCTCCTAAGTCGTTTAGGATTCTTGGTGTTATTTCGTTCTTAACAATCGCTGCTTCATAGTAGCGGGCAGTTTTTTCAAAGTCTTGACCCCATGCCGTATAAAAATTAATCCCCACTTGCACTGAAGCTTTCAGTAGGGGAGGTTTTTTTATATCTTCGGGCTTTAATTTTTTAGCTTTTAATTCTTCGGGTTCTTCATCAAAATCGTTTAATTCTTTAGAGTATAAGTTAGTTGATATAGGAGATGTTGTTTGAAAGTGGTTTTCCATTAAACCTTCTGCTAATTTGGTGCTGCTCTTTTTTTCATCTTTGCTAGCCGCTTTTATTTCGACGATTTCTTCTTCGTCAGCTTCTTCCTCTTCGTCGTATTCTTCCTCTTCGTCATTCTCCTCTTCTTCGTCTTCTTCAGTAGCAACAGGGGTAGCGGAGATGGGTGGTAGAGGTTCTAAATCAGCTTCACTGTTTTCAGTTTGAGATGTTTTGAGATCTAATAATTCGATACTGGGTGGAGATTCTAATTTACTTTTGGCGGGCGCATAGCCTTTGGCGGCTGATTGCTGATAATAGTCAGCGGCTATCTCTTTATTTTGATTGCCTCCTATCCCTCTTTCAAAGCAACGAGCTAAATGATATAAACCTTCTCCATCGCCTCGATCAGCTGCGGATTGGAAATAGTTTCTTGCTTGTTTTTCATCACGGTAAACAAAGTCATTTTCTAAGAACAATTGCGCTAAAGCAATCTGGGCGGGTACATATTGATGTTTATCTGCAGCAGTTTGAAAAGCTGCAAACGCCTCTGCATATGCATTGTTTTTGATGGTTTCATCGGTTGCTTTTTGGGCACGCGCAAGATGTATTTTTCCACTTTCGTAGATAAGCTTTGGATTTGATTCATCGAGATTAGAGGTAAGATCCCCTGAGCCTACAATTTGAGCTAGTTTCTTTTCAAGTGCTGGCTTCTTGAGGGTTATTCCAAGATTTTTTAACTTCTGTTTGGCGGGGACATAACCTTTAGCAGCTGAACGCTTATAATACATTGTAGCTATTTTTATTGTTGGCTCACATCCTATGCCATTTTCGAAACAAAGTCCTAAATGATATAGACCTTTTTTATTTTTTTGGTTTGCGGCTAATTCGAAAAAATTCTTTGCTACTTTTTCATCTCGATAAGGAAAGTCTTTTTTTAGAAATAGTATTCCTAAAGCGATCTGAGCAGGCGCATATTGCTCTTGGTGGGCAGCGAAGGCTGCGAAAGCTTGTAGGTATTCACTTGCTTTGATTGTCTGATCTGTTGCCTTTTGTGCAAGTAGAAAGTGCGTTTTCCCTAATTCATAAGCAGATTTTGGATTTCGTATTTCCTTTTTATCAGCAAGAGTTTTGGAAGTAGCATCAGGTTTTTGGATTTTAGTTGGAGGCTCTAAAACTTCAAGTGGAGTTATAGTTGAAGTGAGTAGTTGTTTTTCAGGAAGCGCTGGTTGTGTGGGAGTAGGGGTAGGGCTTTCAGTGTCTTTATGTTCACCAAGTTCTATGGATTTTTCACCTGCCGTTGTCTGCATATAATACCTTTAATTTAGCTTCATTTAGATTTAAACCTTTCGCGTCAAGTTGATTGTTGAATAATTCACATTCACTCGGTTGCTATTCTTCCTGAGCGCGCGGGTGGCTCGCCTGCTTTTAATTTTGTGAACGAACCGCTTGCACTCACAGGAATGACAATCAAGGGGATTAGACAACAATGTCCCTCGAATCCATGAATTAACCCTGTTTTTATTGATAGAATATCGATTTCATTGGTGGCTATGGGTGGACTTGAACCACCGACCTCAGCATTATGAGTGCCGCGCTCTAACCAACTGAGCTACATAGCCGAAGGAAGTTGAACTGGTTATTTTGGCGGACTGGTGGCTGATTGTCAATGTAAAATAGGCAAGGGTTGAAACGTCTCTGTGGTGACCAAAGGGTATTCCCTTACGAGAGTTTACAATGCTGAGCCTTGTAGCATGGTTGTCGCTTCAGATACTTGATTCACTTGGTTGATAAAATGCTGATGCAGGCAAGTATCATTTGTCAATTCAGGATGAAACGTCGCCAGCAAATAGTGATTTTGCTGCACGCAGACGGGTTCATTGTCGCAGGTGGCGAGGACTTCAACGGAGGAGCAGACGGTGCTGATGCGTGGTGCGCGGATAAAGAACATCTCTAAAGGTTCAGTTTTGAGTTTGCAGGTGCCGTAGGTGATATGGCTGGATAATTGCCGGCCATAGGCGTTGCGCTGGATGGTGACGTCTACTAGTTCTAGGCTGGGTTGTGTGGGGGCAAAGACGTAGCGTGCCAGCAGAATAGCGCCGGCGCAGGTGCCGAATAGCGGTAGCCCTTGCTGACCTTTAGTTTTGATGGCGTGAAATAGGCCGGTTTCCTGCAAGAGTTTCAGCATGGTGGAGCTTTCGCCGCCGGGTAGAATTAGACCCTGCGCTTTTGTTAATTCGGAAGGTGTACGTACGTAATGCCAAGGGGTTTGCAGGTTGGTCAGCATTTGTGCATGTGCAGCATAACCCCCTTGCAGCGCTAATATACCGATGCTCATGTCTTTCTTTACTCGCTGCGATTTTGTAGCAATTCTTCCTCTCTTAATAAGCGTATGTCCAATCCTGGCATGGCTTCGCCTAATTCAGCAGAGGCTTCAAGTAGGCGTTGTGGGTTATCGTAATGGGTGGTGGCGGTGACGATGGCGCGGGCGCGGGCTTCGGGGTCGCTGGATTTGAAAATGCCTGAGCCGACGAATACGGTTTCAGCACCCAGTTGGCGCATTAATGCGGCATCGGCAGGTGTGGCAATACCGCCGGCGGAGAAATTAGGTACGGGTAATTTGCCGTGTTCAGCGACCCAACATACGAGTTCTAAGGGGGCGCCTAAGGTTTTGGCGGCTGTGGGTAGTTCTTCGGGATCGAGGACGGTAAGTTTGCGTATGTCGCTCATGAGGGTGCGCATGTGGCGTACGGCTTCTACGACGTTGCCGGAGCCGGCTTCGCCTTTGGTGCGGATCATGGCGGCACCTTCGGCGATGCGGCGCAGGGCTTCACCTAAGTTGCGGCAGCCGCAGACGAAAGGTACGCGGAATTTATGTTTGTTAATGTGATTTTCTTCATCGGCTGGGGTTAAGACTTCACTTTCATCAATGAAGTCAACTTCTAGGGCTTGTAGAATCTGTGCTTCAGCAAAGTGGCCGATGCGGGCTTTGGCCATGACGGGAATGGAAACGGCTTCCATGATGTCGCGGATAATTTTCGGTGATGCCATACGCGCCACGCCGCCCATGCGACGGATATCGGAAGGCACTCGTTCTAGCGCCATTACGGCACAGGCGCCGGCGCTTTCAGCGATAACTGCCTGTTCGGTGGTGGTGACATCCATAATAACGCCACCTTTTAACATTTCGGCCAATCCTACCTTTATTTTCCACGATTCATTGCTGAATAAACTCATAAAACGGGTACCTCTTTTGGGTCAAGGGCAGAGTTTTACTGCCTGTTAATTATGGGGGACATATTGTATCATGTTATTGACTGGGATAGGAATTTGCAATCGCGGGAACGCTTCAAGTAAAGAAGGCTACGAGATTAAGTTAGTTTAAATTTGAATGAGGCTAGAGAATGATGGGTGATGAAAAATTTTCGACATCAAAAGCTAGCAAAACACGAAAACGGGAATGGATAAGAAAAGCATGGGTCACTTATCCCGAATATTATCCATGGGCTCTTATTGAGCGAGATGATAGCTTTGATTTATGAAACAAGCTGCAGGACAAGTGGTTACAATTATAGATTTGAGGAATACATTAGTGGAAGCAATCGCGCTCTGGCAAAAGTGCATGGATCACTTAGAAAGTGAAATTTCGCCAGATGAATTTAATATCTGGATCCGTCCGCTGCAAATTGAAATGGCGCAAGGTGAATTACTATTGTTGGCGCCTAATCGTTTTGTTATGGACTATATCAATGATAAATTCATTGAGCGCATTACGCGTTGTATTTATGAATATAGTCCTGATGCGCAATTAACCGTACGCTTGCAGATTGGCAGTAATCAACGTCCAGTTCCAGTGATGCCAGCAACTCACACAGACTTGCCGGCAGCTGCCATCGCTGCAGTTCCCAAAAGTTTTGGTGAGGGTGCGCCGAACAAACCCAATCCGCAATTTAATTTTGATAATTTCGTTGAAGGTAAATCCAATCAATTGGCACGTGCAGCGGCGATGCAAGTGGCTGACCATCCCGGAATTGCCTATAACCCGCTATTTATTTATGGGGGTGTGGGACTGGGGAAAACGCATTTGATGCAGGCGGTAGGAAATTATATTTCAGCCAAAAAACCTCATGCGAAAGTGCTTTATCTACATTCAGAACGCTTTGTTGCTGATATGGTTAAAGCCTTGCAACGTAATGCTATGAATGATTTTAAGCGTTATTACCGTTCGGCGGATGCTTTATTGATTGATGATATTCAGTTTTTTGCGGGCAAGGAGCGTTCTCAGGAAGAATTTTTCCATACATTTAATTCTTTGTTGGATGCGCAGCATCAGATCATACTGACTTGTGATCGTTATCCTAAAGAAATTAGTGGTCTTGAGGAACGTTTGAAGTCGCGGTTTGGTTGGGGCTTAACTGTGGCAATAGAGCCGCCGGAATTGGAAACGCGAGTGGCTATTTTAATGACTAAAGCTGAGCAATCGCGCATTGAATTGCCGAATGAAGTGGCGTTTTTTATTGCTAAGCGGATTCAGTCTAATGTCAGGGAGTTGGAAGGTGCGTTGAAGCGGGTGATTGCGAATTCGCATTTTACTGGTGAGCCGATTACACTGGATTTTACCCGTGAAGCTTTGAAAGATTTGCTGGCTGTTCAAGCGAAGTTAGTTTCTATCGAAAATATACAGAAAACGGTGGCGGATTATTATAAAATCAAGCTCGTGGATTTGTTGTCTAAGCGACGCACGCGGTTTTTAGCGCGCGCAAGACAAATGGCGATGGCGCTAGCTAAGGAATTGACCAACCACAGTCTGCCTGAAATCGGCAATGCTTTTAATGGACGCGATCATACCACCGTGCTACATGCCTGCCGCACGATTAAAGATTTAATTGCCTCTGAGGTGGGTTTGAAAGAGGATTATATGAGTTTGTTGCGGGTGTTATCTACGTAATTCGCTAATTACATTAACATTAAAAGGTTAAGATTTATGAATCTCACTATTCAACGCGAAGCATTGCTTGAACCCTTGCAATTAGTTATTGGCGTAGTTGAACGCCGCCAAACTATGCCGATATTGGCTAATGTATTGCTGACGGTAGAAGATGATGTGCTATCGGTTACCGCCACTGATCTTGAGATTGAGCTGATTGGGCGCTCACGTTTGGAGGCGCCGGTTAAGGAGCCCATGCAGATCACCATTTCCGGGCGAAAATTACTAGATATTTGCCGAACTTTACCAGAAAAAGTCCAAATTGATTTATCCCAGGACAAGGAACGATTGATTGTGCGCTCGGGTCGCAGCCGCTTTATTCTGGCGACGATGCCGGTGGAAAATTTCCCGGCGTTTGAAGAAGGACAGACTAATCTGGAATTCAGCGTTGAGCAAAAACATTTCAACAATTTATTGCAACGCACGCATTTTGCCATGGCGCAACAAGATGTGCGTTATTATCTAAACGGTATGCTGTTTGAACTCAAAGAAGGCAAAATGCGCACCGTTGCTACCGATGGTCACCGTTTTGCTATGACTAGCATTGCAACCCCCCTGGCCGGACAAGAAAAAACCCAAGTCATTATGCCGCGCAAAGGCGTGATGGAGTTATTGCGTTTGCTTAAAAATGAAGCATCTGAGGTCGTCGCTGTAGTAGGTGAAAATCATCTGCGTGTCCGCGGTGAGGCATTTACCTTTACTTCTAAGTTGATTGATGGTCGTTTCCCGGATTATGAACGGGTATTGCCTAAAACTACGGGAAAATTTGTGGCGGTCGATCGCGATGCGCTACGCGAAGCATTGATGCGAGTGGCGATTTTATCCAATGAAAAAGTCCGGGCGGTGCGTTTACAGTTGCGCAGTAATTTATTGCATATACTGGCTAACAATCCCGAGCAAGAAGAAGCCGAAGAAGTGTTGACTGTCGACTATGATGGTGAGGATATGGAAATTGCTTTCAATGTCACTTATTTACTCGATGTGCTGAATACGGTTAACACCGGCGAGATTAAATTGACCTTCCTCGATGCCAACAGCCGTATGTTTATGGAAGAAGCTAATAATGAAGATAGTTTGTTTTTAATCATGCCTTTGCAAATATGAGTTTGACGCTGCTTGCGGTTAACAATGTACGTAATCTTGTTGATGTTAAACTCCACCCAGCTGAACGGTTTAATTTATTTTATGGCGCCAATGGTAGTGGTAAAACCAGCCTGATAGAAGCCATTTACTTTCTAGGATTAGGCCGTTCTTTTCGCAGTCGTTTACATTCTCGCATTATTCAGCACGGTGCAACGCATTTTTCTTTATTCTCACAAATCCAATGTGGAAGTCAGCTATTGCCGGTAGGTATGGAGCGTCATATCAATGGTGATAGCCGCATACGCATTGCGCAAGAAAATGTACGCTCTATTGTCGAAGTGACACGTCTGTTACCTCTCCAATTATTAAATCCAGATAGCCGCTTCTTATTGTTGGGCAGTTCTAAGCTGCGACGGCAATTTATTGATTGGGGATTGTTCCACGTGGAACCTACCTTCCTTAAATCGTGGCAACATGCGCAACGGGCATTGAAGCAGCGCAATGCGGCGCTTAAATCTCACGCCAGTCATACGCTGGTGCGATTGTGGGATGCTGAATTGGAGGTGGCTGCGCAAGTTTTGCATCAGCAGCGCAAAGCTTATGTGGCAGAGCTCACCATGGTTTTTTCTAGGATTATTCAGGAATTTTTAACTGCAGGTAGTGCGGTTTCGTTGCAATATAAATCGGGATGGGATGAATCATTGGGTTTAAATGAGGTGTTGGAGAAATCTTTATCTCGGGATTTGCAATTAGGTTATACCCAGTATGGTCCGCATCGTGCTGACTTATTAATTCGTGTGGATAGGACATTGCCCGCTCAAGATATACTCTCGCAAGGCCAGCAAAAATTGGTGGTATATGCGCTGCATTTGGCACAAGGTATTTTGTTGAAACAACAGACGGGTAAGCGTTGTATTTATTTGTTGGATGATTTGGCGGCTGAGCTGGATACTGAGAGTCGACATCGGGTTGCTTCAGTGTTGAGTGAAATTGATGCGCAAGTATTTGTTACAGGTGTTGATAGGCAGGCGTTAGTTGAGCTGGAGCAAGTTTGCGAATCTAGATTGTTCCACGTGGAACAAGGGAAGATTGCTGTTGAAGTGTTGAAATCATTGTAGATATGCACTTGCCATTACAAAGAGATTCTGTATGGTCACAGACATGGGAGAGAGTGAACTCAGCGCTTGAAAAAGCAGTATAACACCCTAATATTAGGACTCGTATACTTCACAATTTTATCACTACACAAAGGAGAATAAATTATGCAACCGAATGTTGTTCGTTATGATCCATGGAATGTGTTGAATCAATTACAGACTGATTTAGCACAATTGTTTGATAATCGTCCTTCGATGAGGGGGGATAGTTCTAAAATAGCCACGGGTCAATGGATCCCTGCCGTAGATATTAAAGAAGAATCTAACCATTTTCTGATTATGGCGGATTTGCCTGGCGTTAAACCAGAAGATTTGGATGTCACTATGGAAAATGGTGTTATGACTATTAAAGGGCATAGAGAAACTGAGGCTAAAACTGAGGAAAGTGGTTATTTTCGTATAGAACGTTCTTCAGGGACATTTTATCGTCGTTTTAGTTTGCCGGATACGGCCGATGAAGATGGGATTAAGGCGGAGTTTAAACATGGTGTGTTAAACGTGACTATTCCTAAAAAAGAAAAAGTCAAGCCACGTAAAATCACTGTTAAGGCAGAAAAAGAAAAATAGATGCCGAGCAGTTCTTGATCTTGGGAGTGCGACGACTGGTCTGTAAAATTAAAAGCGGGTGAGTTGGTCGTACTCTTAAGTCATGCGGCGAAAATAGGTAGTGTACGCGTGTGGCGGCATCCTAACTTAAACGCAATCTCTCGGAGAATGAAACCATGAAGAAATTTATCGGCGCAGTACTGATATTTTTAGCCACCTTTATGGGGCTTGGGTATGCGCAATCAGAATCAAAAGAAGTTGCACCACCTGCACCTGCCGCAAATATTTCACTGTATGAACAGCCGGATGCAAAATCTAAGGTGATTGAGGCAATCACACCTGGTCGCGCGTTGATTCCTATTTTCAGCCAAGGCAATTGGCTAAAAGTCGCTGACCCGACTAATGGCCAGGTGGGATGGATTAATAATGAAACTTTACCTGCTCAGAATCGAGTTTATGTTAAGACCATCACCCAAAGCACGAATACCCCCAATAAAAATAGCTCGCAAGTGATTCAATATTCTGGCAATGAACAGCTGGATGAGAAACAACTTGGACAGTTAATGCAGAATCTGCAAAATCGGCAGGCAGAACTTCAGCAGGTTTTTGACCAACTTTTCAATCAAAGCGTGGTTAATTTTAATGCCTTGCTGCGTCAATTGAATCAGCAGACTTCACGACCTTGGGTATTGCCGGGACAAACTGTTATTATTTCGCCGGAGGCTAAAACGGCGGCGCCTTCAGCTCCAGCTTCAGAATCACAGTCTGGCACTAATGCTCCATCAGCGCCACAGGTTAGCTAGAGATTGTAGAGAAACAGTCTTAGCTCTCCTTCCCACCAGGCTAGGGTATGCACACATCTTTCCTTAGCTTCCAAACTAAGGAAAGATGTGTGCATACCCTAGCCCCCCAGGGGAGGGGGAACCTGGCACCATATGCCCAGAGGATAGGCGGATTTAGTTCTAGGCTTACAATAAAGAAATGAGGGCATAACAATGATTATCATAACGGGTGGTGCGGGTTTTATCGGTAGTAACATTGTGCGTGGTTTAAATGCACGTGGTCATAAGGATATCTTGGTGGTTGATGATCTGACGGATGGTCATAAATATACCAACATTGTGGATTGTGCTATTGCCGACTACATGGACAAGGATGATTTTCTGCCGTATATCCAGGGAGAAAAACATTTTCCCGTGCATGTGCAGGCAATTTTTCATGAGGGTGCCTGCTCCACAACGACCGAGTGGAATGGGCAGTGGATGCTAAAAAATAACTATGAATATAGCAAAAAGGTATTGCATTTTGCGCTCTCAAACAAAATTCCCTTATTTTATGCGTCAAGCGCCGCAGTCTATGGCAATAGCCAGGTGTTTAAAGAAGATATTCAGTATGAAGTACCGCTCAATGTCTACGGCTATTCAAAATTTCTATTTGACCAATACCTGCGGGCTATGCTCCCAGGCATCAGAAGTCAGGTAGTTGGATTGCGTTATTTTAATGTCTATGGTCCAAGGGAGCAGCATAAAGGTTCTATGGCCAGCGTGGCTTTTCATTTAAACAACCAATTGCGTAAAGATGGAATAGTACGACTGTTTGAAGGATCAGACGGTTATGGTCCAGGGGATCAACGGCGTGATTTTGTATTTATAGACGATGTGGTCAAGGTCAATTTGTGGTTTTTGGATAATCCAGATAAATCAGGTATTTTTAATGTTGGTACCGGGCGTAGCCAAACCTTCAATGACGTAGCTAACGCGGTGTTGGCATGGCATGGGGAAGGGAAAATTCAATATATTCCATTTCCTGAACACCTGCAGAGTCACTATCAAAGTTATACCGAAGCGGATATTAGTGCTTTGCGACAGGCGGGTTATCAGGAAAAATTCAGTTCGGTGGAAGAGGGGGTTAAGGCTTATCTTGATTGGTTGGAAGAGGGCTGAGGTTCATCCCCCTTTTTCAAAGGGCTTGTTACATAAATAGACTCCAACTAGTACTGTATCCCCTCTCCCCTCTCCCCTCTCCCCTCTCCCCTCTCCCCTTGTGGGAGAGGGGGCTACAGTGCTTACTCTAACCCCTATGCCCCACGAGGCATAGATATTTTTGCAACAATATTTTTTCAAAGGGTGAGTCAACTACGCACAAGGACAGAGAAATTAAGTTACTCTTTCAATAATTTCCCAATCTGCGCTTCTTTAGCCTGATCCGCAGTCTTATTCGCTTGAATATTCTGTAATACCATTACCGAAAGCGTCGCTAAAATGCGTTCATTCTGCATTTGTGCTTCATAGTTTTGACGTTGAATTTCAGCCAGGACATTTAATGTTTCCCGCTGCACGGTAGAGTCAGAAGCGGTGGCCATTTGTTGGTACCAGTCGCCTTTATTATCCGTACGGCGGGTAGCGAGCCAGGCTCTGACTTCCAAGGGACTTGCATCTTTTTCTTTCATGCCGGCGAGTTTGCCTAAACCTTCTTGTGGTAAGCGTTCGGCATACATTTTCAGCAAGTTATTAACTGCCATGGAACGGGCGGCGACCACAGAGCGCACGTAGCGCACATAGTAGCGGCCTACCGTTGAAGACTGTAGCAAACGACGTTGTTCTGGAGTCAGAGTGGTCATATTGACAGTGGAAACGGGGTCAGCCAAGCTGGTGATAAATTGAATATAGTTTTGTGCATTTTTCTTAGCATCATCATCTGGGTAAGATAGCTTCGATAATAATGAACCTACGTCAAAGTTGAGGTCACCTGCAGGGGCTTTAGTTTCTTCTTTCTGGTTTGCGCCTCCTGACACTGGGGCAGGGTTATTCGTAGAAGAAGCGTTGGTGGATTGGGGCTGATTGTCACTGGCAGGCAGAGAAGACAGGATAATGCTTCGTTTGTCTTCATTTTGGCGAGTCAGTGCTTCTTTAATCTGAGGTAGTGCTTGCTCATTGATGCTGTCTTGCACTTTAGTTTTCACATCTTCATTTACAGCGGTGTTGCCTGCAACTGTTGCGGGATAGGTGGGGTTTTCTTCATACAAAAGACCAAGATAGTTTTTGATGGTGTTTTCAACTACGTCTAGGGCGCCTTCCTGAAAGTCATTAATGGCATTCACCAGATCCTGCAGCGTTGCAGCTTGCGCGGATAAGGGTGCTGCCAGGCAGAGACAAGATAGTAATAAACCTTTGCGTGTTAAGTTAATCATCGGTAATTTAAGCTTTTTCATAAAAAAACCTGCGTTTAATAATAGGGGATGTTTTTGGGTTTGGAATTTTGTGGTTTATTTGGAGCTGTCTCCGGCGGTGAAGAAGGGGCGGGAGCTGGCGGAGTGACAGCTTCAGGAGCAGTGGGTGTTTGCGTTGGGTAATTCACTGCAGGTGCTGGTTGTTGTGGTATTTGTTGTACTGGCGCGGGGTTGGCGGGCGCGGCCGTGTTGGGTATATTTCCAGCTGTGCCTTGGGGGGGTGTGCTTTGTACGTTGCTGATGGCTTGGTTCAGTTTTGCTTCGTTGACGCGGGATCTCGCTTTATTGATGCCTTCGGAAAATTTCTCCATTTTGTTTTTTATTTTTTCATCTAGGGCTTTTTGCAAGTTGACACACGCATCGTGCATCACTGGATTTTCAGTATACTCGGGAGCGTCGCATTTTAATTGCGCAAAGCTTGAGACGACAGTAAATAACAATACTAAACCTAAAATACCTGATTTCATTCTTTATCCTCCAAAACCTTGGTCACCATGGCGAATCTTTCAGGTGAAAAGACACGTGTCAGTAACCGCAAGCGTTCAAATACGATATTACGACGTAAGAATAATCCGGCGACATCGTCGCTGGAGGTGCTGGTGTTCTCAGCATGCATTAATAATTTTGAAGCAGCGCCCGGGTGTGCGGTATCCAAGCACTGTAATAGTCGTAAGTTGCGGCTGGCTTTGATGTAAGCCGCCAGTTTAATAAAATCATCTTCGCGTTGTAGGTCGATGCCGCCAATGTCTTCCAGCGCTTCACCTAAGCGGGTCATGGAGGCTTCAAACTCTGGGTTTCCATCCAGCGTCCATTCTTCTACCCCTTCCATGAAGGTAACGACCCGGTAAATAATGGGGTCTTCATAGTCATGCCAAAAACGGTGTGTGGCTTCCAGGCTTAGGTCTGGCATAGGTTAGTGCTCCAGGGTGAGGAATTACTAAATTTTTTATATTATACACTAATTTATCTTATTGTTTTCTTAAGTGCACCTTTTGAAATTACCAACAAAAAGCCAAAATACGCTTTTCAGCCGTTAAAAACGGGAAATGGGAGGCTTAATACAGTTTTAAGGCTCATTTGCTAGCATATTCCTTTAAATAAAAATCTAATACCACTTCTACTTCTGAAGCAAAAAGTCTTTCTAGATTTTTTGTAACTATTCAGTACATCGTTCGTATCTAAAAGTGTAGGAAATATAAAAAATGAACATTTTAGAAGAGAAAGATAAAAAAAATACGAAATTTGATTCGCTTCCTCTAGGCAAACAATATGCTTTCCTACTCAATAAATATCAATATTGGAAAAATTTATATTTAGATATTGACCCATCCTTTACTGATTCCACTATGAAATTGGCAGAAATATTGACTCATTATTCAATATTAAAGAAACAATTAAGCGAATTGTATGGGAGAACAACAGGCATTTGGAATATTAGATTAAAAAAGAATATTTATGACCTCCTGGTCGTAATAACTGCTGATATATCAACAATAGAATCAACTAAACAAAAATCGAAGGAAAACCCAAAATTATTAGCCGAAGAAAAGCTCGAGCCTGCGTCTGATATGAAGGAAGCAAAATCAACAGCTGAACCAAATTTTAGAATAAATGAAATCCCTGCCGGCCCACTTTCTAACATATTTAACTATTTCTCTCCAAGCGAACTCGCGCACCAGGCTAGTGTCAGCAAAAATTATTTACGTAAAGCCAATGAAGCAGAACTAAAAGCACCTTCGCCCTATGCCTCGCAAATCATCGATTTTGATCCCGGAAGAAATGCAGAACTGGATTCCTTAATAGCGAGTCTGGCTTCAAAATTATCAAGTTTTCATATGGCGCTATTACATTCTGATCCGCCAGGAGAAGCTTCGTTGCTCAAAACCAATATGCGCAGGGTATTTTTACAGATACGTGGCGAAATTCTGGCAGGAAGAATCTCCATTAAAGATTGTATCGAAGACATAAACGAACTGTTGGCATTGGAAGCACCAGAACAAATAATAGCTTTTCTTCGCTCTGATTCATTATTGGCTAAAGCATTACTAAGAGGATTAGAGTCTTGGAAACTAAGTTTATTGGAGGCGGGTTTTAGCTTTTTGGATTTATTTGCAACTTGGGTAAGCCCTGCACATGCTGAAGCGATCACCAAGGGTTGGACAGTCGAAGAGTTAAGAGAATTAAATAAACATCAAGCGATGGGGTTAGTAGCAGGTTTTTCTTTAGATCAAGTTCGAGCTGATTGGTTTGCTCCCATTCATTTAGAAGCTCGTGAATATATGTTGGCTCATCAGATTGAAATCTTAAACGTTAATGTTCAGGCTATTTTGCGTAACATCTTACATACTCTTTTGCTAAGAGAAATACCTGAGGGAGACATCACATCAGCTGAATGGCGTCAACTATTTAACACCACTATAGAAGAAACAGAATTTAATCAGAGAACACCTTTATATATCATCGTCTCAAAAGGTCATACGCGATTATTATCTCTCATGTGTGATGTGGGCGAGTATACAGCTGATGATTTGCGCATAGCGGTTTCAACGCCGGTACCGTTGGGCAAGACACCTATCTTTGCCGCCGTTTTATTTGGTCGGCATGAGATGTTGGAAATGATATGCGAGCGATGCTATACCCCAGAAAGATTGCGTATGACTATTGCGACTATTGCCGATATGCCGAATAGAGTATCGCCTGTATTTATTGCAGCTACTGAAGGCTATCATCTCGTTTTAGACACAATCTATCGAAGAGGCGGCTATACACCTAAAACTTGGCGAGAAATTCTTAACGCGGCTGTGGTCTTTTCTCCTCCCTATACAGGACAAACGCCTCTATACATAGCGGCAGATCAAGGTCATGCGGAAGTATTGGCTAAGATGTATCAGCGGGGTGGCTATACCCCTGAAACTTGGCGCAGAGCAATAAACACACCGTTAAGTGTGGGGGATAGGCAAGGAGATACGCCTTTATACATAGCAATTATTAAAAACCAGCAGCAAGCATTAGATGTCATGTACCAGCTGGGTAACTATACTCCTGAAACCTGGCGAGCGATGCTTAACACGCCTCTGCCCTATAGTCCTTATAGATGGAAAACACCTTTATACATTGTGGCAGATCAAGGTCACGCGGAAGTATTGGCTGAGATATATCGACGGGGTAGCTATACACCTGAATCTTGGCGCACAGCAATAAACACACCGTTGACGCAGGGAGAACAATCAGGAGAAACAGCCTTATATGCAGCAATTATAGGCAACCAGCAGCAAACATTAGATGTCATGTACCAGCTGGGTAACTATACTCCTGAAACCTGGCGGGCAATGCTTAACACGCCTCTGACCCATGGTCCCAATACAGGGCAAACACCGTTACACATTGCGGCTGATCTGGGTAACGTTGGAGTATTGGCTGAGATGTATCGACGGGGTGGCTATACCCCAGAAACCTGGCGCACAGCAATTAACACACCATTGACTCTGGGGGGCAGGAAGGGAGAAACACCTTTATATGCTGCAGCTTCGAGCAAGCTTATACAAGCATTGAATATAATATATCATCTGGGTGATTACACCTCAGAATCATGGCTTGAAGTGTTGAATTTTCCTTTAAATGTTAGAGGCTGGAAACAAAGTCCCTTACAGGCGTTTCTATTGAGAGCTTCACCCGCTCAAGAAAGAACGATGAAACAAATGTGTGAATATACTGATAAAGAATGGGAAAAGGTAAATCCTTTAGCCAGGAAGGCCTTATATTGGCTTGCAGATGGTTTTTTTGGAGTACTAAGCAATCCAGGCTTGGCTGATTCGAAGGAGAATGAAACAAGTGTGACTAAAAGTATGGATTCTAAAAGAATTGGTTAGAATGTGTGCAATTACTTTTTAAGTTCAATCTTACCAAGAAATTAACTCCATCCCTTCTTCAATAAAATCTCCAGGTTTATAGAATACCCGCCCTCCTTTTCCTAGGCTCACTGGGCGACTATTTCTTCTATATAGTACTAAATTGGCGTACAATTTTGTATCATATGACTGAAATAGTCGCCCAAAGAGCCTAGATTCTATGATAAACAGACTTTTAAAGTTACCCGAAGATGAAAGTTTTTTCTTATTTGGCCCACGTGCTACAGGCAAAACTACCTTAGTGAAGGAGTTACCCTGGTTTTCTGATGCCTTATATCTTAATTTGCTCAGTCCTAGAGAAGAGAGAAATTTCGCAAGAAATCCTGATGAATTAGCCGCTATCGTTCGAGCGCTTCCTGGTCATATTCGGCATATTATTATTGATGAAGTCCAGAAATTACCAAAGCTTTTGGATGTGGTACATGATTTGATTGAAACCACCGACAAAAAGTTTGTACTAACAGGTTCCAGTGCCCGCCAGCTACGCCACGGTGGAGCTAATCTTTTGGCTGGCCGCGCTTTTGTCTACTATTTATTTCCTTTTACCTATATAGAAATAAAAGATCAATTTGTATTGCAAGATGCATTGCGCTGGGGGTTATTACCTAAAATACTTAGCTATGATTCCGATGAAAAAAAACAATTGTATTTGGAAGCCTATACAAATACCTATCTTAAAGAAGAAATTTGGGCAACGCAGTTTGTGCGTGAATTAGATGCATTCAGGCATTTTTTAGAAGTTTCCGCACAAAGTAATGGTAAAATAATTAATTTTTCCAATATTGCGCGGGATGTAAGCGTGACTCCTAAAACGGTAGGAAAGTATTTTTCAATTCTTGAAGATACGTTACTTGGATTTTTCCTCAATGCATTCCAACATTCTTTTCGTAAACGTCTTAGTAAAGCTCCTAAGTTTTATTTTTTTGATCCGGGGGTAGTAAGAGCATTAACCTCGCAATTATCTTTACCTTTGCAAGAAAGAACCAGCGCGTATGGTGAAATATTTGAGCATTTCATTATTCTACAATCTAGACAGTTGGCGAATTATTTTCATCGAGAATATCGGTTTTCATATCTGCAGACTAAAGATGGGGCGGAGATTGATTTGGTGGTAGAACGCCCGGGTCAACCAATACTTTTTATTGAGATTAAAAGCAGTAATAATGTGCAAAATGCAGATTGCAGTAATTTAAGAATGCTTGCTAGAGATTTTGGGGATTGTGAAGCTGTGTGTTTCAGTAAAGATCCTTACCCTAAGCAATTAGATGGTGTTATGGTGTATCCTTGGCAGCAAGGTGTTGCTCATTATTTTACAGAGAGGAAATTATGATGAAAAAAATAAAACTAATAGTTATAGCAGGCTTGGTGTTTTTATATGCTCAGATGATTTTTGCAATAAGCACAGCTCAACCTTTAAAGCTGAATGATAATATGACCATAGCTCCTGAAATAACGCATCAGGAAGATAAATCACAAGGTACGCGGATTGATTTAGTCTATCCTCAAATTAAAGGCGTCAGCCTTTCCGAAAATGAGGGAACATTTAATCAATTGGTGAAATCGATGATGGCGTCACAAGTGGCACAATTCAAAAAGGATGCGCATCTCTTATCATCTAAACACAATAATCTATCTATTAATTATCAAGTCTATGTGAGCAAGCCAGATGAGCATCACATCATTAGTGTATTATTCACATCTGAATCCATGATGGAAAAACAGGCACACCCTGTTCATGCGATGCTAACTTTAAACTATGATCTTAGTACCGGGAAAGCCTTAACCTTGAGTGAATTATTTGAACCCCATTCAGGTTATCGTAGTGTCATTGCCGATTATTCAAAGACTGTGTTAAAACAAAAATTTCCCGAGCTTCAGCCTTTTGCAGCAGGCTTAGAGCCAACCCCAGAAAATTTCAGTGTCTGGAATTTACGGGCAGCAGATATCCTGATTCATTTTAAGGAAGCACAAGTCGCACCAAGAGTTTACGGTACAATAGAAGTGGCAGTACCCTATCAGGTTTTGAAAGAAGTGCCGCTGGCGCCTTGGTTAATGCACTGTGTGGATCATCCAGAGCGTTGTGTTGCTCCGAGTAATTAAGGGAGAAGGAGGAAGGGGTAATACTTGACCCTTCTTCTCAATCTTCCCAAGAAATTAACTCCATCCCTTCTTCAATTAAATCCCCAGGTTTATAGAATATATCTTTAACTTTACCATCAGCAGACGCATAAAGTGTATGCTGCATTTTCATGGCCTCCACTGTAAGTAAGCGGTCGCCTTTTTTGACAGTTTGGCCTTGGGTCACAAAAATTTCGGTAAGGGCGCCGGGCATAGGGGCAGTGATGCGTTGTGAGAGTTCGGTGTCTTTGGCGGTGGTTAGAGGATTGGCAGAATTAAACACGACATGTTGGCCTAATGCGAATAGGTGTAGATGGCTATTGGCAGTTACTAAGGTACCGCTGATGTTTTGTTGATCGAATACGGCAGTGATTTCATTACCCTGGGATGAAAAATCATCAATCGTATGGGTGTTTTCATTAACGGAGATAGTTGTTACTTTGCCTTCTTGCAGTTGCAGGGTTACGCTGAAAGTCTGCTGTTGGGTCTTAAGATATATGCTATGTTTTGCGGGTAGATTTAAGCGCCAGCTGTCACTTTGAAACCAAGGTGAGTGAGGATCAGAAGCAGTTTCGATCGAAGATTTCTGTGTGGTTTGTTGTTCGATCAATATGCCTAGCGCAGCCAGTGCCAAGAGTGAGTCTGGTACTGGTTTTGAGGGTGCTAACAGCTGATCCATATGCTGTTCTATGAAATGGGTATCAAGTTTTGCAGCTGCAAAGGCGGGATGAGTCGTAATCGCTGTTAATAAGGCCAGATTGGTCGTGACGCCGACAATTTGGCATTCTGTCAATGCGTGATGCAGACGTTCTAGTGCTAAACTTCGGTTCTGATCCCAGGTAATGAGTTTGGCGATTAATGGATCATAGTACACGCTGATGCTGTCGCCTGCCGTGACACCGGTGTCTATGCGTACGTTAGCGTTTTCAGTGGGAAATTTTAGATGAGAGAGTTTGCCGGTTGATGGCATAAAATCTTTTTGCGGATCTTCGGCGTAAATTCGTGCTTCAAACGCATGACCGGATAGTGATAATGCGGATTGTTGGGTAATGGGCAAGGGTTCGCCATTAGCAACACGTAATTGCCATTCCACTAAATCCTGCCTGGTAATCATTTCTGTAATGGGATGTTCGACTTGGAGGCGGGTGTTCATTTCCATGAAATAAAAGCTACCTTCTTCTGACAGTAAAAACTCTATAGTCCCAGCGCCTCGGTAATGAATAGCTTTTGCAGCATTGACGGCAGCTTGCCCCATGGCTTGGCGTAGTTCAGCGGTGAGGCCGGGGGCGGGTGCTTCTTCTATAATTTTTTGATGGCGGCGCTGCAGGGAACAGTCACGTTCAAATAAATACACGGCGTTTTGGTGGGCATCCGCAAATACTTGGACTTCTACATGTCGGGAGTGTTGCAGGTATTTTTCTAATAGGACACGATCATCGCCGAAACTGGCTTTGGCTTCGTTTCGAGCAGCATTGAGTGCTTCAATAAAATTTTCAGGGTCTGTAACGACTCGCATGCCTTTGCCGCCCCCACCGGCTACGGCTTTAATTAGCACGGGATAACCGATGGTAGCAGCGGCTTGTTTTAGTGTTGTATCATCTTGAACTGCTTGGTGATAGCCGGGAATAACTGGCACATTGGCGTTTTGCATGAGTTGTTTGGCGGTGTTTTTTTCGCCCATGGCGCGGATGGCAGTTGCGGGCGGTCCAATGAATACAATGCCGGCTTCTGTGCAGCGTTCTGCAAAATCTGCATTTTCTGATAAAAAACCATATCCTGGGTGTATTGCTTGTGCTTGTGCGTTGTGCGCTACTTGAATGATAGCCTCGCCGCATAAATAGCTCTCGCTAGAGGGGGCAGCGCCAATGCAATAAGATTCATCTGCCAGTTTGACGTGCAGCGCGTGTTGATCGGCTTTAGAGTAAATGGCTACTGTCTGGATATTGAGCCGTTTAGCAGTGCGTATCACGCGGCAGGCGATCTCGCCGCGGTTAGCAATAAGGATTTTTTTGAACATACATTTGCTTCTGAAAGTTGGCATGGAGCTGGTTAGCATTTTGAATAATCAGATAATAGAGGTCAAATGTCCATTGCTTATATTCAGTAATAGCCCAGCAATTACAAATACTTTACAATAAAACCAGTTTTTGTAGAGGAAATTATGACGCAAGCGCTATCTTTATTACAGATTATTCTGATTTACGCGATACCTATTTTATTTGCTATTACGGTGCATGAAGTGGCGCATGGCTGGGTGGCAAGTCGATTGGGCGATCAAACGGCACGCATGATGGGCAGATTGACGCTTAATCCAATCAAGCATATTGATCCGATTGGTACAATTATTGTTCCAGCATTATTATTGCTGACGGTCGGTTTTTTATTTGGTTGGGCAAAACCTGTGCCTATTACCTGGCGTAACTTGCGTCATCCACGCCGGGATGCGGCGTTGGTTGCTATCGCTGGACCTTTTGCTAACCTGGTAATGGTTATATTGTGGGCGCTTGTGACTAAGGTTGGGGAGTTGGTTGGCGCTAAAGCGGTGGTGATGATGGGTCAGATAGGTATTGGCATCAATTTAATTTTAATGCTATTGAATATTATTCCCATTCCACCTTTAGATGGCAGCCGGGTCGTATCTAGTCTGTTGCCGCCGCGATGGGCGGCAAAGTATAGTCTGATAGAGCCTTATGGGTTCATTATTTTGTTGGTATTGATCTTGTTTGGTTTATTGGGAGTTGTATTGGGGCCGGCAGTGATGGGTTTGAGTCAAATGGTTGCTAGATTGTTTGGTCTCTGATAGCGGTGAGCTTTTTCCTACTACAAGAGGCTATTCCCTTCAGTCTAAGATCGCTAGGAAGGTTTTGAAGACGGAGCTTGCTAAGCGTGATTTAAGCCATAATGACTTGAAAACTAAACTAGCTTTCATAGGCATTGAACAATCAATAACCAATTTAAAATCTAAGATATCGGGGACGATATATGTTTACGTTTTTTATGCAATGCATGATGGCTATTGGTGTAGAAAAAAATTGATTTTACTGAGTATTTTTTAAAACTTAAAAACACTTCATCTTAAGGAATAAGCATAAAAATTAATCTTAGAAGTTTTTATGGGAAATTTTATACTTAGTGGTTTGTGTAAAAATAACACAGCCTGGTTAATGTTTATGGATTGACATGAGGATTCAAGTTAATATATAGATGTTTGAACAATTTTTTGTTTAACGGGCAAGCATAGTCATAAAAGATATGCTAGCTTAACCTCTCTGAAATATCCACAAACCTTATATAGGTAAAATCTAAAGTTTTTCATTATGTTACGTTCTTCTAAACAAATTCACATGGACGATTTAAATGTAGAGGAAGTGAACTGGAGTTCTGTTAGAGAACGAATCTTAGCTATTAATCCAAGTTTAGCTGAAGCCATCGATGACATGTCCCCTGGACCTAAACACACATTTTTTATAGCTAGGTATCCCTATGGAGCAAAGATAGTTGATAAAGGAAAATTTGCTCTACCTTTGAAATCTAAAGAACTAGTTAGCCTGAGCGACCCAAGTTTAAACGACGATGTGCGCAAAAAAATTGCTGGGCCAGCGATTCCCCTTTGTTTAACTTTAACAAACTCAAACGAAGTTTTTGCAGAAACTAGTCAAGAACGTGTTGTCCCACTTAATTTTTTTATACCAGGTGACTTATTTGGCGTATTTGAAGTGCTCAATCAAATTACACAGATCTCATCGGAACCACTTTGGAGCGTTACGGCTGGCGCTAAGACAGTTTTTTTATTGCCAAGAGCTAATGATTTAATTGGTCATAATAGAATTCGAAAAGAGTTAAATATCACTGCTCCAGCTCCAAAAAACTTGGGCGATCAATTCGACTTTTTTAAAGAAATAGCTATAAAGAGTAATAGTGAATGGGAAAATGAAATTCTTATATTCACTAATGAATGGTTTGTTAATACTGACACTGAGAAAAACACAGTGAAGTTTTATAAATTTCTATTAGTGTTGTGCTGGAAACAATTGCAACTCTTCAGAGATACAATAGACTCTTCACTAAGATGGGCTTCTTTTTCAGAGGAAATGGGAAGTAGGAATATAAAGCCACGACCGTATCTTATTGATGTGGTTAAGCATTTAATTTCCATCGCAAACGGCGCAACTGTTGCATTGAGGCCAGCCACCAACAATATTGCTCTACCTGTTGAGCTTATTCAAAGAATTTACGTTGAAATCTATGGGCTGAAAAATTATTTTCCCACGATCATGCAACCTGCAAAGTTTACAAAAGCAGATCAGCCAGTTTATTTTTCATTATCTTACCCTACTATACTTGAAGGCTCACCTTTTTTGAGAAATCCTCCAAGTATTATGGATGATGCTAGAGAGTTGATGAGACTTATAAAAATTTTTACACAAGCGGTTATGAAATATCATAGCTTCAGCCAGGATGATTCTATTGTTTCTACCCAATATGATTTTTTTCATACTGATGTGGATTCTTATTCTGAGATAAATAGTAGCTCATTGATAATAACGCAAGATTCTCGATTTTTAGCTTTTTCTGATAAATTTTCCCAAAGGGTTCCCTGTGACAATGCTCCATTTTTTAGAGGATGTGTACGAATCAGCCGAAATTAGCATAGATAACTCGGCATGGACATCAATGCCGGTTATCAATTCACTAATATCTCTAGTGAATAAAAATTTTCTTTTTAAAAATACTTTATTTGTTTGTGTTCAACATCTTCTTTACACATCGATTGACTTATTTGATGGATTGATCTCTTTAGGAGCTAATCCGAATAATATATTGTTAATGGGTAAAATATATTCTACTAATTCTATGGTATCTCGCTTATTAACGACAAAAGGAATTAGGGTGATTAATAACTTACCTAACTATAAAATAGGACATTTTCAAGAAAGCTTTAATCTGGATATATTACATTTATGGCATGAGGTAGAGACTCTATTAAAACAGCGTAAATATCAAATAGACCATATAATCGTATTGGATGATGGCGGCTCTTGCTTGAAAAGCGTTCCAAAAAATTTACTGGAAAATTATCAAATTATTGGTGTGGAACAAACCAGTTCTGGCTTGGCCGTGTTGGATTCAGTTAATTATCCCGTAATTGAAGTAGCGTCGAGTGCTGCAAAACAGAAAGTAGAATCTTTCATGATCGCAAAATCTATAGAGGAAAAATTAGAAAAAAATTTACCCTTAAGGCAGATGAAATCTCCCTGTGGTGTTATTGGGTTAGGCGCTATTGGTAGTGCTGTAACAGAGAAATTATTGGAGTTTGGTCATACAGTATATACTTTTGACATCAACAAGGAAAAAAATATTCCGATTAAGGGTGCACAGGTGATGCATAGTATTGAAGATACCATAAAATTTTCTAATTATGTTTTTGGTTGTGCCGGAAAACATGTACTAAATGGCGTAAATTTAGAAAACATCATTCAGAATGATAAAGTATTTATTAGTTGTTCTTCTCAAGATAAAGAATTCCATTCCTTATTAAAAAAATATACAGAGGTAAATCGCGATGAAATAAATAGTCCGTTAGATGATCTCGATTTCATTTTTTCTGATAATATTCATACTAAGATTTTGAGGGGTGGATTTCCAATAAATTTTGATGGAACAGGTTCTGCAGTAAGTAAATGTGACATTCAAATGACTCGGGGTTTACTATTTGCTGGTTTAATTCAAGCAACATTGATAGTTAATAATCATACTTTGAAAAAAATACCTAAAAAAATCATGCTTTGTCCGCTATTACAACGGTTTATAATACAATCTTGGAAAGATTACGGATCAACCTATATAACAGAAAATTCTATAATTAAACGGTTCAATGATGTTACTTGGATTGAAAAAAATTCTGGTGGCAGAAAATTTGGTAAAGCTATTAGACTGTTTAATCCGATTTTATCCCTGATACGGTAAAGAAGGTTATACAATAAAGGAATCGCTTTTTTTGACTGGCCATTTCCATTAGGTCATACCAAAAATTTACGTCCTGTTCAGAAAGTTTTCCTTCTTTTACACAGGATTTAAGAATAGCATGAAAATCAAATATCTTTTCTAGGGTTTTAAAATCCTCTATAGTGGATAAATTGACTCTTATCTTAATATCATGGAGGTTGTGTAGGCTAAAAATATTAAGTAGTTTTCTACCCATCGTTGGATTGACGAAACTGCTTAAAATTTGGTCAATCACGATTTTGGTGGTGCTAGTGTATGGCGTAATTACTAGGGTACTCGCATCTACGTCGGTAATTGAAATATTGCCTCCAGGTTTAAGAACTCTGAGCATTTCAACAAAAATTTCATCGTAGTTTTGGTGGCTCACCAAAAGTCTGTCAGCATGACAAGCAGAGAAAAAATTATCCGGGTATTCAATAGCTTCAACTGGCATATTTTGAAAAATGATATTAGTGGATTTCACCCGACTCTTTGCTATTTCTAGCATTCTGTGGCTAGTATCAATTGCAATAACTCTACCTTCTTCTCCAACCATCCCAGCCATAAGCTCTACTTCATTAGAAAGCCCACATCCAGCTTCAAGGACTTTTTGCCCTGGTTTCAGGTTTAAAAGATTTATAGATTCTTTCTTAATTTGCTGAATTGACGCAAGTGACAGCATGATATCCATAGATTTTATTAAATAATCTGCAATGGGGCTATCATCCAGCGAACAAAATTCCTTAAATTTAAAACCTGTGTCGATTTTATCTTTCAATTGTAGGCTCCTAAAATTGGTAGCTAAAATAGGCTGGAACAATCGTTCTTACCGAAATTTTGCCAGTATGTTTAACTATGCTTAATGAAAAATTTACATTAAGAGCTTCTTAATAGAATGGCTAACTGTTTTGAAATAAAGCAAAAAAGTTTTACCAAATTCAATAGTAGCAAGATAGCTATAGTGAAGTCATTTTATGTCTTAATTTTGATACAAATTACATTACAGGGTTTTAGCCATTATGACTAGTATTCTTGTTGTTGACGATGATGCCATTACTAAAATGGCCATTAAAACCGTTTTAGAGACCCTGGGTTATGTGGTTGAAACCGTGAGTAATGGTTTTGAAGCACTAAAAACTTTAGAAAATAAGAAAATCTGCTTAATTTTCTTGGACATTAATATGCCAGTTATGGATGGTCATGAGTTTGTAAAAGCACTTAGAAACGCCGACGGAAATATCAAGAATATCCCAGTCATAGGTATTAGTGCATATCTTGATAATGATGGTATAGAGAAAGCATACCAATCAGGAATGAATAAGGTTTTTAAAAAACCTATTAGTGTTAATCAACTAAAAGAATGGGCATTAAATAATTGCTAACAATTGAGTGCTCATAATTTATAGAGTAGAGGTATATATGAAAGCTAATCTTAAAGTAAAAAACCAATATCGAGTGGCATTGGACGGTATTTTATTTGATCTTTATAAACAGATACTTCAAGAAGAGCCGAAATCTGAAGACATGAGCCAATCTCTTTATTTAACTTGTGTGGCTATTAGAATCCTTGAAAAAACTGGCAACTCTTACCCGTCGCAAGTTGAAATTGATGCGGTTGAGGCAAGTATTAAGCGCTATAGCAATAGAAAATCGATGAAACTGGTTTTTAAAAAAGCTGCTTAAAAAATAGCGATTATAGATAAATGAAAAAACTTTCACTTGCTATCAGAGGGGAATATTAAATGCTGCGAACCCATTTACTAAACAACTCAAATGAAAAAACACACATGGATGCTAATGAAATACTATTCACGCTTGGTTATGTTGCAGAAGATGATCTGGAAAAAAAAACCGCTATTGTAAAATTCAAAAAAATCGTTAATGGCTTTAGTAGTGCTGAAGCCTCAAACAGCCAATCTGCCTCTGGGATTGTGCCCATAAAATTTAATCATACATCAAAACCAGTATTTTCTAAAACGGATAAGTTGCAAGTTCTTGTTGTGGAAGATGACAGGATAGCACAACATTTTCATGAAAAAATGCTGCTGGACCTGGACTGTATAGTCCACACTGTCGAAAATGCTGAAGAAGCAACGGCTATATTACTACATAACTCTTATGATCTAATTTTATTGGATATTTTACTGTCTGATAAGACAGGTTACGAATTGGCCGCTGAGATACGAAGTAAGCAAAAAATAAGACGACCTATCGTTGCAGTTACTGTCAGCGCAGATGAGCATACAGTAACTCGGTGTCGTGCTGTTGGAATTGATGAAGTTTTTTGCAAACCGCTTAGCCCAGAAAAAATAAAAGAGATTATTAATAATATTAGCAGCGAAGGTAAAGATAAGCCTCGAAATCTTTACACGGAACAGGAGTTGATTAACTGTTATGCGGTGGCACTAAAAAATGCCCCTAAACCAGATAATATGTCTAAGACGCAATATTTCAACTATCTTGCGATTCAATTGTTGGAAGAAATGGGTAATGATTCACCCGCTCAGCTAGCAATTGACTACGTGGAATCTTTTCTTCAACGCTATAGCCGCAGAAAATGTGCGATTTCTGTGCAAGCTAACATTGCCTAAAATATTTTTCGCCTCTTCCCCACAGATTCTAGGAAGGAGGCCTAATTTTTAGGCAAAGTAATCTGACAAGCACTCGCTGGAATTTGCAACTGCAGTGCTTCATTTAATGCAGTAGCTAATTTCTGGCAGCGCCCTACGTTAAATCCTGCAGGCTGTTTAGCAAAAAACGGCAGTGTATCAATCCAGGCCTTATGATTTAAATCATCATTGAGTTCAGGATGCGCTTTCGCAAATGCTTGCCAGGTTTCTTCAGGATGTGCCTGCAAATAATTTACGCCTTTTGCCAATGCTTGCAGGAAGGGTGCAAATCGTGGATCTTGCAACCGATCATTACGTGTTATAAGCACTAATTCATCATAAGGTGGAAAGCCATTATCCTCGGGGAAAAAAGCCCGTGCAGGATGTCCCGCCATCGCTAATTGCGTCAACTCAAAATTCCGCATTAACCCAATGGCTGCATCAACTTTTTTAGAGAGTAATGCCTGGCTCAAACCGTATCCAACATTCACCAATTGCACATCCTGTAAATTTAAACCGGATTTTTTTAGCATGATTTGCAGCATCGCGGTGTCAATGCCGGTGCTGGAATAAGCAATGCGTTTACCTTTCAGATCGGCAAGTTGATGAATGGGGCTATCGATAAGCACCGCAAGACAACTCAATGGATGGTCAATCAAAGCACCTAATTGCTGTAATGGCAATCCTTGTGCTATTTCCAGCAACAGATGTGGCTGATAATCCACGGCAATGTCTGCTTTACCCGCTGCGACCAGCTTAGGTGGGTCGGCAGGATTAGCGGGAGCAATCAGTTTAACGTCTAGTCCGGCTTGTTTGAAATAGCCTTGTTGATCGGCAACAAATAAAGCGGCATGATCGGGATTAATAAACCAGTCTAAAACTACTGTGAGTGATTGAGGTGATTTTTCTGTGGTACTGGCAAATGCAGTGGAAAAAAGTAGGATTAAGGCGAAACAAAATAATAAAAAAGTGCGCATGTTTTTTCACCTGGAAAAGGAAAATTATGATGGATGGTAAGAAATTTAGTAACTACTCGCTCCTATAAAAACTAAAAAGATTAAAAAGCATTGTCATTCCCACGCAGGCGTACTAGTGTCTGGTAAAAATCTAAATTCCTTCTCCCACAAGGGGAGAAGGGGGGGCATCTAAAAAGTGAATATTTCCCCTGACACTAATGCGTCTACGCGGGACAGCATTTTGTTTTTGTAGACAACTATACCGTTTTCTGCCAAGGCACAACCAGTCGTAGTAATTGATCGACCAGCGCATATAATAACAAAGACATAATGACCAGCGTAAATAAACACCCAAACATCACATCAATCTGTAAGCGGGCATTGGCGTTTAGCATCATGAAACCTAAGCCCCGACTAGCGCCAACCCATTCACCAATGACCGCGCCAATGGGGGCGAATGCGGTGGCAACGCGTAATCCTGAGGCAAGATTGGGTAATGCGGCAGGAGCTCGGATAAACCAAAGTGTCCTCATACGCGAAGCTCCCATGACAGTGGCCATATCCAACCAGGCCGGCTCAGTACGGCGCAAGCCGTCATAAAAAGCGCTGGTGACAGGAAAAAATAGCACTAGTACCGTCACCATAATTTTAGATGACATACCGTAGCCTAACCATAATACCAATAAAGGAGCTACGGCAAAGGTGGGAATTGCTTGGCTGATTAATAGAATTGGTAACATCCAAAATCGCACAGGGCGAAATAAAGCCATGCACAATGCACTGCAAACCCCAAGTAAACTCGCAAACAATAAACCAAGTACGGCTTCGGTCAAGGTGATTAAAGTTTGTTGCAGAATAACTGGGCTATAGTGAATCCAGGCGCTAAATACCTTAAGTGGCGCAGGCAATATATAAGGGGGTAACCCAAATGCAAAGACCACCGCTTGCCATAGTAATAAGAGGCCGCATAATAATATTGCACCGCGAAGCATCATGGTCATGTGGTGTTCTCCTTGGCATGTTCCAGTTCCAGCAATAGTTGTCCTTGCAATTGCAGCAAGCCAGGATCGGTTAAGGCGCGGGGTTTATCTCCAGCAGGATGCAGTGCAGCGCCTAAAATTGCAGGTCTGCCGGCCATGACATAGACATTATCTCCCAGCCGCAGTGCTTCCAGTGGATCATGCGTCACCAATAACACGGTGCGTTGTATGAGTAGTTGCGCTGCCAGTTCTTGCAGTTGCAAGCGGGTAATCACATCCAGAGCGGAAAAAGGTTCATCCATCAATACCACAGATCGGTCTTCCAGTAAGGTGCGAGCTAAAGCGACGCGTTGCCGCATGCCACCAGATAATTCGCTGGGTTTTTTATAGGCAACATTTTCCAGGCCTACCTGATTCAATAAAAACAGCGCACGTTCGGTCAGGCGTTTTTTTTGTTTGCTACCGCGTAGCTTAGCCCCGATCAATACATTATCAAGTACAGATAACCAGGGCATGAGTAAATCTTGCTGTGGCATATAGGCCAGTCTACCTTCAAGACTGAGACCATCGGATGTGGTTATGGGTGAGGCAATATGGGCATCTGAGTTTAAGCCGGCAATCAGACGCAACAAACTACTTTTTCCAACCCCGCTTGGGCCGAGTAATACTGTCCATTGGTTGCTGGGAAGGGTTAATTGTATATTTTGAAATAATAAATTGCCGCCGAAATGCAGGGAGGCTTGTGTCAGGGTTACTGTGGGACTTAAGTGGTTTATATTTAGGGACATAATGTTTGGGGAGGAATTTATGCTTTAGGCGGCAGTGACAGGCCTTCGGTCATTCTATCGCTGATAAAATTAATTTCTTCGGCGATCACCGGTAAGCCGAGCGCCCAGAATATACCGCTGTGTATCATTTTTTTCATGCAGTGATAAACCGTGGGCACACCCGCCTGCTGTAAGCGTACAGCATAACGTTCTGCATCATCACGCAGAACATCAAATTCGGAAGCGACCACCAAGGTAGGTGGCAGGCCGGATAAATCAGGAGCCAATAAAGGCGAAGCGAGGGGATCGGCAGCATCTGCAGCATTCTGCAAATAGCATTGTATAAACCAAGCCATTTTGTCACGGGATAAACCGAAATTGGAATAAGTCGTATAAGAGGGAGTATTCAGTGTGGTTAAGTCGGTGACGGGGCAAATTAAGGCCTGATAAATAATCGGAGGAAGTTTGGTTTTGGCCATTAAAGTCATAATGGTCGCCAGATTGGCGCCGGAGCTGTCGCCGGCAACCCCGATGCGATTGACATCACCGCTTAATTTTTCAGCGTGTTCAAACACCCAAGTTAATGCAGCAAAACATTGCTGAATAATCTCAGGAAATTTGTGTTCTGGCGCTAAAGGATAATCAACAGAAACCACAATACAGCCGCAACGTTTTGCTAACAATCGGCAAATACTATCGTGTGTGGTCACGTTGTTGCCGACCCAGCCGCCCCCGTGATAATACACTAATAATGGCAGTTTTTGGTGATCGGCGGTAGGCGTATAGACACGTACCAATAATGAATGGTCTTCAGAGATATCATAATCTTTTACACTATCAACGGGAAAAAAGCTGGCATAGGGGCTGAATTTTTTGAAATTAGCGGCAAAGCCTGCCCTGACCAATTCCGGCGTTAGTGTAGCAGGTATTGGGAGTTTGCTCTGTTCTTGCAGATAAGCAGCAATTTCTGGTTTAACTAGGCTGGGATTAAAGGCGATGGTTGTCATAGATATCTCTTGTCTAAAAGTGAAGTGCTCCGTGGCCAAGCTGAGCTGAAGGTTAATATCCAACTAAAAAAAGAATATTCTAGTTCTTTGCCCTTTAAACTGCCAATCAGATTGACAAATTTAATATTTTAACTAGAATAGACCAGTGTATAGTCTGGTCTATTCTATTCTATTCTAAGAGATTAATTATGAAACACATAGGTTCTTATGAAGCTAAAACACATTTGGCGCAACTTCTTGATGAAGTAATAAAGGGCAATGTTATAACTATAACACGTCGAGGGGTTCCTATAGCTATTTTGGCGCCTTATCAAGAAAAAGACACAGATGCTAAATTAGCTGTGGCTGAATTGCGCAATTGGCGTAAAGGAATTTCTTGGGGAAAAGGCATGAATACTCGAAAGGCTATCGAAGAAGGCAGGCGCTAATATGCTGGTGATAGATTGTTCAATTACCATGGCTTGGTTATTTGAGGATGAAAAAAACCACAAAACTGAACAAATTCTCAATGATGTTGTGGCAGATACCATTGCAATCGTGCCGCCTCTGTGGTTATTAGAGGTCAGTAATACATTATTGGTGGCTGAAAATCGCAAGCGTGTGACACCAGCACAGGTATCACATTTTTGGAAGACATTACAAGCTTTATCTATTCAATTTGATCATCATGTCAGTTATGAACAAGGCGAATCTATATTGAATTTGGCTAGAGTTTACCAACTCACAAGCTATGATGCGGCCTATTTAAATACAGCCATTAAACATCATATCCCTTTGGCTACTTTAGATAAAAAATTACTTGATAGTGCTAAAGCTTGTGGTGTGCAAATTTATTAGATGACTTTGTTTTTTGCCATCTTTTGTGCTTATAAATATTAATATGTCTCATCACGCTGTCCCTTAGTATTTTCCAAAAATATTGGCGTAGTTTAGCTGACTTAATTTCGGTTTTATCTTCAGCAGGTTTCGCGGCTGCTTCTTCAATTAATTGCCTACGCAGTAATTCATATAATTCTATTCTGTGAAATGTAAAACGAAATTGGATTGATCGCATCATTTTTTATTTTCTGCTTTCCAAATCTTACGAATTCTTCGATTAATCAGGCCAGGGCAAATCGCATTTAGTAATAACATTTTTCGATTTTTTTTGCTGATAACTAATGGTTTTCCCTTAGGCAATATTTTTAAAATTTCCCTGGCTACCGCCAATGGCTGGGCATAATCAAAAGTACCACTTAATTTAAAATAACGTAATAAAACACGGCCAATTCGTTTTTGCATGCGTGAATGCATTGCCGGAGCAACAAAGAGCATGACTGGCACCTTCTCTTCCTCGCGAGCAATCGCTTCAGTTAACGTCCACAAAGCCGCGTTTGTTGCTGCATAAGCAGATAATAGCGGATAACCGCAGCGACCGGTGGGTGACACGATATTCAAAATACCCCATGAATTTTCTGCAGCTAATTCATTGATAAAGAGTTGCATCAATTGGAAAGCTGCCAAGCAATTCACCCTAAACATTTCATTAAAATCATCTTTACTCAATGCTGTAAATGGCGCGGCATGTACTACACCGGCACAATGAATCAAAGCATGGTATTTAATGCCGGCCGCTCGCAAACGCGCAAGAAAGTTCGCAAACATTTCCGGCGCAGTAAAATCGACTGTTTCATAAGAAATGTGTCCACTCCCCGCCGATTGCAATCCTGCAGCCAGTTCAGCTAACTGAGGCTGATCTCTACCGACTAGCGTAATCCCAAAGCCTTGTTGTGCTAATTCACGGGCTAAAGCTTTGCCTAAAATACCGTTGGCGCCTATTAATAATATTCTTTTATCTTGGTTAACGCTAACTGACGCAATGTTTTTAGACTCTCTATCAGTCGGCAGTTTTTTTACATAGGCAATTTTCAACCCAGCCAACAACTGTTGTAAATCTTGTTCAGTATTATAGAAATGCGGCGACAGGCGAATATAATCATTACGCTGCGTAATATGAATATTATGTTGCAGTAAGTACTTGTTAAAATATTCCAGGTCTAAATGAGGGGGAATGTTAAAGCTGACAATGCCGGAGCATAGATCCTGCTGCGCCAAGGTATTAATGCCCTGTTCATTTAACGCTGTCGTCAAATAAGTGGTATTTTCCTTAATCCGCGTAAAAATATGCTCCAACCCTATTGCAGTTAAATCACGCAAAGATTGATTCAAACCAGCGATAGGCAAGATATTAGGAAGTCCCGCTTCAAAGCGCGTTATATCCGTTGCCAGATCTAATTCTTTCAAAGAAAAATCTTCAGGATATTTAACGCTCGTCCATCCCACATAAGGAACGTTGAGGGTTTCTAGCAGAGCTTTCCTGACATAGAAAAATCCAGCGCCTACACTGCCTAACAACCATTTTTGGCCGCCGCTAGCAACAAAATCAACTCCGCTGTGCTGCACATCGAAAGGAATGGCGCCAATGGCTTGGATGGCGTCATAACAAATATAAATATCCCGTTCGTGACAAAAATCCACTATGGATTTAAGTTCGTATAAGCGCCCGGTGAGAAAACTAACTGCACTGATACTGATTAAGCGGACTCGGTGAAGATTTATGTTTCGCAAGGTCTCTACCACCGGCACGCCCGGAAGCACCTCAAAAAATTCAAATTCAATGCCCCGCTGGCGTAAGTTTTGCCATACATAAATATTCGATGGAAATTCATTTGACGGCACGATGACTTTATCGCCAGGTCGTAAGGGCAAGGCATGCGCAATTATATTCAATGCCATCGAAGTACTTTGACAAAAAGCAATTTCTGTCGGCTGAGCATTAATCAAATCAGCGAGCATACGCCGTGTTTCTTCTACAATGCCTAACCAATTATAAAAATGTTCACTAAGCGGTCTTTGCATCTCATCGGTTAGCGTTTTTATTCTGGTAATCACTGCATGTGAAACAGGGGAAGTGGCGGCGTGATTTAAAAAAATATCTCGTTGGGTGATGGGATAATTAGAGCGAATCTTATTTAAATTTATCATTGAGGTGACAATAATTTAAAAAGTCGATAAATACGCAGACCAATAGTGATGAGACCACCGATAATAACCCACCACAGAAATAAAATGATAAAATTGAAATTCCAGGCATAGTGTAGACTGAAGAACTGTAACAACGACAATAAAATTAAACTGGCAATTCTATCGGTCTGACCGACGGGCCCAACGCTTTGGGGTTTTAGTCCAGCCACTGCGCCGATGATGCCAGTGTAACTAATACCCCAAGAAATACCCAAGGCAAACAGACCCAAGGGCAGCGATGCCGGTAAAGAAAGGGCAATAGCCAACATCAGTAAGATATCAGCACATTCTGGCGTTAAACGATTGTTTACTTCACCCTTAGGTGATTGTTTGTGGAAAGTTTCGGCAATCAAACCATCTAGCGTGCCAACGATCATCCGCAAAAAAATAAGCACAATACCCAGCAAATAAAGCCAGTCGCATTTAGGCGCAAAAAAATAAATAAGCGCGGTTAACAAGCCGAGTGGCACAAGCGCGTAGCTGACAGTATTAGGATCGGTATTTTTAAAATAAGGGAGTAAAAACTGGATAAGTTTTCTAAAGGGGTATTTCGCGTTATAAATTCCAATATCCATCGTTATCCCCGAAAAATTAAAAGTTGTTTTATTATATCACAATTAATAAAATAGCCTATATTTCCCTACTTTCTCTGTCATTTTTGGCACTTTATCATGAATAGGCTATTAGTATTGCCCTCCTTCAATGTCCTTTTAGCGATAGCCGGCGTTTATGCCCTACTTTGCATTGCAACATTCATCAGCATTACCCTGCTCTATCTGAAAAGAACTGACGGTCGTATTCAACTTGGCCTGCGTATCCGCACGTTTTGGATTATCATCACCGTAATCGCCCTGTCATTTTTTCTTGCGCCCAAAATTGCCATATGGTTTTGGGCGATAATCAGTTTTTTAGCTCTCAAAGAATACTTAACCTTGATTCCGACACGGCGTATTGATCGTCGCGTTTTATTCTGGGCTTATTTGGCCATACCTTTGCAATATTACTGGGTCAGCTCCGGCTGGTATGAGATGTTTGTTATATTCATCCCAGTCTATGTCTTTCTTTTTTTACCCCTACGCATGCTAATTCTCGGCGAAACCGCCGGATTTATTAAAGCCATCTCCACACTCCATTGGGGAGTGATGATGATGGTGTATTGCATGAGTTACGTCGCCGCCCTGTATCTATTACCTGCCAACTCCACTACATCCGGTAATGCGCTGGGGTTAATCTTTTACTTATTATTCTTAAACCAATTTAACGACGCTGCTCAATTCTTGTGGGGCAAATTGCTCGGTAAACATAAAATTATCCCTAAGGTTAGTCCGAATAAAACCGTTGAAGGTTTTATCGGTGGCGTACTCACTACCACCGTGTTAGCTATTTTACTTGCGCCATGGCTCACGCCGCTGGATATTCAACACGCCTTTTTTCTCGGCTTAATCATCGGCATCGGTGGTTTTATTGGCGATATTACTATTTCTGCCTTGAAACGCGATTTAGGTATTAAAGACACCGGACAATTGTTACCAGGTCACGGCGGCATTTTAGATCGCTTGGATAGCCTGATCTATACAGCGCCGTTGTATTTTCATTTCATAAGGTATTTTTATTATTAACAGATTCTACCAGGTGATACGCTATTTATTTTTTATCGTGATCTTACGTCCCTTGTTATTGATTATTCTGGGCGTTAATGTGCGCCAACGTCATTTATTACCTACAGAAGGGCCGGCTTTATTGGTCGCAAACCATAACAGCCATATCGACACCCTGGTCATTATGAGTTTATTTCCCCAACGCTTATTACCCAAATTACACCCTGTCGCCGCAGCAGATTATTTTTTACGTTCCAAATTACTCGCCTGGTTTTCATTAAATATTATCGGCATTATCCCTATTCAACGAAAAAGTACGACCCATACCATTGATCCTCTTGACGCTGTTTATCAAGCCATCGAAGAGAATTCCATCATTATTTTTTATCCAGAAGGCAGCCGTGGCGATCCGGAACAACTCATCCCTTTTAAATCAGGCATTGCACATATTGCCAAGCAATTTCCCCACCTTCCTATCATTCCTATTTTTATTCACGGCGCAGGCAAGGCATTACCTAAAGGCGAAGCCTTGCTGGTGCCATTTTGTATTGATGTTTATGTAGAGGAACCTTTGTATTGGCAGGGAGATAAACAGCAATTTATGCAGATGTTGCAAGAAGTTTTTACCGCAAGGAGCAAACGATATGAGTTGTGACTTATCAAATCTTCATGCATGTCAATCGAACATCGAATGAAGCCGTGTCAAGTGGCAAATCCTTCTCCCATCCCACAAGGGGATTCCCTTCGGTCACAGACGGGAGAAGGGGTTTGCCGCTAGAAAAAGTGACTATCTCTCAGGGACTAGCCGCAGGATGACGTAGTAGGGGGCTAATTGATGACAGGACCTAGTTTACTAAAAAAGACTCCATTTTTTCATGACAGAGTTTCTCGGTGAGTTGTTGCAAAGTTTGAACTCGCTCGCTCAACCTGTTTAATTCATCTTCGGTGATTTTGTAACCCTTTTTATAGCGAGCGGCAATATAAGCTTCACGCAAAAGTCTGAATAAACGTCTTTCTTCAGGATCAGTTTCGACAAATATTTTAATGAATCGTCGATCTAAGTTATTGGTTAATCTACGTAGTATCGCTAAGTCATGTGTTTTAGGCTTATAGTGTGTAAATACCAGCAAAATGGCGTTATAAAAACGTTCTGTCGCTTGGTGTAGTGAAAAAGCAGCTAAGTTGTTTTTTTTGCCTTGCAAGTAAAAATTAAATCCTTCGTAAAAACCAACGCCATCTGTAAACCAATATTCAAAATCTTCTTGCGCTAACTGATAACGTTGTTTTGGATTTAACTGTTTGTTCACTTCTTTTAATTTTAAATGCCCCGTGCTATATAACAAAATTCCTTTTTTCTTGATATCAGAAAAAAAGTATTGCGCATCATCTAATTGAGCATTGATATAGTCTGCATCATGCACAATGATAGAGCATGGCGTGTGAATATTAGGTAGTTTTTCAACTGTTTCCATCAAATCAAATTCTAAATGTTGCTGTCTCTGCAAGCCCCGAGTTTTAACAACCACTAAAAGATCATAGTCACTTTGATAGTGATAAAGGATGCCATCTTCTTCATATAGATCTTCGACATCTTTGCCGCTTGCGTGGCTGCCAAATAAAATAATCATCTCTACTTCAGGATGAGCACGGATGGCGGCGACAACAGTTTTTAATTCTTGTTGTTTTTCATGTGATAAATGAGTTAATGTGTTTTTCATTGTGAAAAAAAATGTTATGGAAACTTACAAACCAAAAACTGTCACTCCTGGGACCAGCAATTGTTTGCGCGCATGAATAAAATCCGCCGCTGTCTGAGGTTTGCCTCCAGGTAATTGCACTTTTAGTAAACGCAGTGTTCCCGCACCTGTTGCAATATCGATACCTTCTGGACTCACAGCAAGTAAGGTGCCCGGTTTAACCTTTGTAGAGGAGGATTCAGAAACCAGGCTTGCCGACCATATTCGCAGCATAGCTTGTTGCCATTCCGTATAAGCGACCGGCCAGGAATTATAGGCGCGTACCTTATGTTCTAGCTGCACGGCAGATTGACTCCAATCTAATCTGGCTTCTGCCTTGTCAACTTTAGCGGCGTAGATGGCGTCAGCGTCGTTTTGCGGTTTAGGTTGCAGATTACCTGTTTCAAGTTGGTTCAAGGTGTCTACCAATAATTGTGCTCCGACTTGTGCCAGCTGGCGTGTCAGACTTTCACAGGTATCTTCTTTATCAATGGGGCAGCGCACTTGGCTGAGAATGTCACCGGTATCCCAGCCTTCATCCAGTTGCATAATGGTCACTCCGGTTTCGCTGTCTCCAGCTTCTATGGCACGGAGGATGGGAGCTGCTCCCCGCCAGCGCGGAAGTAAGGAGGGATGTACATTGAGGCAGCCAAAACGCGGTGTATCTAATACCGCTTTGGGTAATAACAAGCCGTAAACGACGACTGCCATCACATCAGCGCCTAAGGCAGCTAATTGTTGTTGCTCAGGTAAATGACGTAAGCTAGCCGGTTGATAAAGTGGTAAGTGATGTTTAAGTGCCGCTTGTTTAATTGCGCTGGGTTTGAGTTTCAAACCGCGTCCGGCAGGACGGTCAGGTTGCGTGTAGACTGCAATAATTTCATGTTCAGAGTTGAGTAAAGCTTCTAAAGAATTTACTGCAAATTCGGAGGTGCCGGCGAAAATAATTTTTAATGCCATTATTTTTGCCAGCGTTTAAGTTTAGAGAATTTTTTGTCTACGCGTTGCCGTTTAAGCGGTGATAACCGGTCAATAAAAATCGTACCGTTTAAATGATCTAATTCGTGTTGAATACATTTGGCCATAAAGTCTTCCGCTTCAAATTCCAAGGGCTTTCCATAACGGTCTTGCGCACGCACCTTGATTTTAGTAGCGCGGTTAACCGCTTCATAGACACCTGCAATAGACATGCAGCCTTCTGCTTCAGAGAGAGTGCCATGCGATTCAATAATTTCAGCATTGACTAAGCACAGGGGTTGATTTTTTTCCGGGGAAAAGTCAATGACGGTGACGTGCGGGGGTGATTTGATATCCAACTGAGTTGCAGCCAGGGCAGCACAATTTTCTGTGTTGTAATGGGTTTCGAACATGTCATCGATAATTTTTTGCAAGGCGTCATTGAATTCTGTCACACGTTCCGCTTTCGTTTTTAGACGGGGATTGGGGTATTGCAATATGTTTAATATGGTCATAAGCGCGATTGTAAAGTTTATTTTGTTATAACTAGTCGCTGGTGCGAAATCCAAAAATGGCACGTCGTCCCAGCATCCATGCCGGGACGACGTACATTTAATAACGATAATGCTCTGCCTTATAAGGGCCATTCGCTGGTATCTTCAAATAATCCATCTGCTCTTTAGTCAATTGCGTCAACTGCACACCCAACTTTTTCAGATGCAGGCGGGCGACATGCTCATCCAAATGTTTAGGCAGAACATAAACATCCGCTTTGTAATTACCTGAATTCTGCCATAACTCAATCTGTGCCAATACCTGGTTGGTGAAGGAGGTTGACATGACAAAGCTGGGATGGCCATCGCCGCAACCTAGGTTGACCAGACGACCTTCGGCCAGAATAATAACGCGCTTGCCATCTGGAAATACGACTTGATCCACTTGCGGTTTGATGTTCACCCATTGGTATTTGCGAATGCCGGCGATGTCAATTTCTATATCGAAATGTCCAATGTTGCATACCACAGCGCCATCATGCATTTGTTGCATATGGTCGTGGGTAATCACGTGTACATTGCCTGTGGCGGTGACAAAAATATCGGCGTGGGGGGCGGCATATTCCATGGTGATAACGCGATAACCTTCCATCGCAGCTTGTAAAGCGCAGATGGGGTCAATTTCAGTAATCCATACCGTGGCGCCTAAACTGCGTAAGGCTTGGGCACAACCTTTGCCGACTTCGCCAAATCCAGCGATAACGGCGATTTTTCCAGCAATCATGACATTGGTGGCGCGTTTGATACCATCCAATAGTGATTCGCGTGCGCCATAAAGATTATCAAATTTAGACTTTGTCACTGAATCATTGACGTTGATGGCGGGCATTTTTAGGTCACCGGCTTTGGCCATGTCGTATAAGCGTTTTACACCGGTGGTAGTTTCTTCTGATACGCCTTTAATTTTATTTAATAGTTCGGGATATTTATCATGCACAATTTTTGTCAGATCGCCGCCGTCATCTAGCAATAAATTAGGTTCCCAGCCATTGGGTCCAAATAGCGTTTGTTCAATACACCATTCATATTCTTCATCAGTTTCACCTTTCCAGGCAAAAACCGGAACTCCGGCTGCTGCCATGGCAGCAGCTGCGGTATCTTGGGTGGAAAAGATATTGCAGGATGACCAGCGCACTTCGGCGCCTAATGCCAGCAAGGTTTCGATTAGGACGGCAGTTTCTTTAGTCATATGTAGACAGCCGGCAATACGTGCGCCTTTTAAGGGTTTTTGTTGGCTATATTCGCTACGTAATGCCATTAGCCCTGGCATATCAATCTCAGCTAGGTTAATTTCATGGCGTCCCCTTTCTGCCAGGTTGATATTGGCGACTTTATAGTCGGAAGTTATTTTTTCAGCAGTGGATGCTTGCATGGTGGTCTCTTGATGTGATTAGGTTGGTATAGCCTATTTGAAAAATGGCTCAGAGATTGAATTCTAGCTTACGGGGAAAAAACTTGCCAATCTCTTAATAAATAAAAAAGTCTAATTTCCTTCTCCATCTGTGACCGAAGGGAATCCCCTTGTGGGATGGGAGAGGGAAAAAGAACAAGGTTGTAAAAGGAAGTTAGATTTTTTTATCTAAAAGATGTGGTTGACTTTAAGTTGACAGCTACTGCAAGCTTACCCCTCATCCGCCCTATCGGGCACCTTCTCCCATCCCACAAGGGGATTCCCTTCGGTCACAGATGGAGAAGGAAATTGAACTTTCTTTATTATTAGAGGAAAAGTGCATGGGTTTTAAATGCGGTATCGTCGGACTTCCTAATGTTGGGAAATCTACTTTATTTAATGCAATTACCAAAGCGGGAGCAGAGGCTGCGAATTATCCTTTTTGTACGATTGAACCTAATGTTGGCATAGTGCCGGTTCCAGATCCGCGTTTAACGCAATTGGCTGCTATTGTCCATCCAGAAAAAATTGTTCCGACGACGATGAAATTTGTAGATATCGCCGGATTAGTGGCGGGAGCGGCTAAAGGCGAAGGTTTAGGTAACAAATTTTTGGCCAATATTCGCGAAACGCAGGCGATTGCGCATGTGGTGCGTTGTTTTGAAGATACGGATGTGGTGCATGTGGCAGGGCGTATCGATCCGTTGTCGGATATTGACGTGATTAACACGGAGTTGGCTTTGGCTGATCTTGAGTCAGTGGAAAGAGCGTTACTTAAAGCAGCGAAGTCTGCCAAAAGCGGGGATAAGCAGGGTTTGATGGAGCAGACCTTGTTGACTCGTGTCAGTAGCCATTTAAACGCGGGTCATCCGGCGCGAACGCTGACGCTGGATGTGTCAGAACAGGCTATTTTAGCTCCCTTGCAACTGCTCACAGCCAAACCTACCTTGTATATCGCCAATGTGAATGAGCAAGGTTTTTCTAATAATCCCTATTTAGATTTGGTACAAAAACGCGCACAACAAGAAGGAGCGGTGGTGGTGGCGGTTTGTGCGACGATAGAGTCAGAAATTGCTGAGTTGCCAGATAACGATAAGGCGGAGTTTTTGGCCAGCATGGGACTTCAAGAGCCGGGTTTGGATCGTGTCATTCATGCGGGATATCGGCTGTTGGGATTGCAGACTTATTTTACTGCTGGCGTAAAGGAGGTACGAGCTTGGACTATCCCGTTGGGCTGTACGGCGCCGCAAGCTGCGGGCGTGATTCATTCAGATTTTGAAAAGGGTTTTATCCGGGCTGAAGTGACTGCCTATGCGGATTTTATACGCTATAACGGTGAGCAAGGTGCTAAAGAAGCGGGTAAATTACGTTTGGAAGGCAAAGAATATATTGTGCAAGATGGAGATGTGATGCATTTTAGATTTAATGTGTAGAGGACGTTGTTAAATCACCCACTTTGAAAAAGGGGGTCGAAGGCCGCAAGGCCTGAGGGGGGATTTGAAAAGCTGAGGAGTACTAACTTGACAGTATAGGCACCCAAAACTCCTCAAATCCCCCTCAGGCCTACGGCCTTCGACCCCCTTTTTCAAAGTGGGTAAGGTGAGCGGACGATGAGCGCAAGAATACTACTTAACAATTTTTAAATTAGGCTTGCCGCGTTTTTTGGGAGGGGAACCACCTGAGGAAGACTCACTGCTCTCTCCCTCAGAAGGAGGCTCTTCAGGGAAAGCAATTCCCTGGCCATTTTCTTTAGCATAAATGGCAGTTACTGCATCTATTGGCACATACACTTGGCGTGGAACGCCGCCAAAGCGTGCGCTGAATTCAATGGCATCATTCCCCATCAACAGCGCATGCACAGCTTGAGTGGCGATATTTAAAATGATCTGACCGTCTTTAACATATTCTTCAGGCACCATGCATTCAGCATGTGAGGTATTTACCGCTAAGTAGGGTGTCAGGTCATTGTCTGACAACCATTCGTAAATGGCGCGGATTAAATAAGGTTTATTTGAGGTCATCACTGGTTGCTCTTAATTCACGCTCCGCCTCAGTAAGGCTGATTTGAAAAGAATCGCGTTTAAACATTCGCTTAGCATAGTTTGCCACGGATTTGGCTTTAGGTAATAAATTAATCCCTAGCTTGGGAAGGCGCCACAGTAGTGGGGCAATGCAGCAATCGACTAAAGTAAATTCGTCGCTTAAAAAATAAGGTGCATCGTTAAAAACGGGTGCAAGCCGGATTAAACTTTCTTGTAATTCTTTGCGTGCGGTATCAGCGTCTTTTTTGTTATTGCTTTCTATGCGCTCAGCAAGACTGTACCAGTCTTGTTCTATTCTATACATCATCAGACGACTTTTAGCGCGAGCAACTGGGTAAACTGGCAATAAAGGGGGGTGAGGAAATCGTTCATCCAGATATTCCATAATGATGCTGGAGTGGTATAGCACTAGATCGCGATCAACTAAAGTTGGCAGGGTATTGTAGGGGTTCAAATGTACCAGATCTTCAGGTAGTTGATGGTTGCTGACACTTAATATATCCACGGTTACGTCTTTTTCAGCAAGTACTATGCGCACACGGTGGCTATGTAAATCCAGGTCGCCTGAATAAAGGGTCATCACTGATCGTCTCACGGCTGTCACACTTTATCTCCTTAAAGTATCCTATTTGGCATATGGGAACTCATTGGCTATTTTGGGATATACTCTGGCAAATGCCGTTTCATGATGCCACGATGGCTGGGGGACTAGGATTCGAACCTAGGTTGGCGGAGTCAGAGTCCGCAGTCCTACCGCTAGACGATCCCCCATCTAGGGTCTGTTATCGCTTTTTATTCTCTCTTCTAGCATAGGTGCCAAGCTAAGCACTATAATTTTGAAAAGAAAAGAGACGATAATTTTAACGTTTCGAGTATTGCGGTGCTTTACGTGCTTTATGCAAACCTACTTTTTTACGCTCAACAACGCGGGGATCGCGGGTCACAAAGCCAGCTTGTCGTAAAATTTTTCGCCAAGAAACTGCACCGCCGGTAGTACTTTGACCATCTTCTTCATCGTAATCAATTAACGCGCGAGCAATGCCATGGCGTATTGCGCCTGCCTGACCGCTGGCTCCGCCGCCTGCAACTGTGACATATAAGTCAAATTTATTTAGTATATCGAGGGCGACTAGCGGTTGTCGCACGACCATGCGTGAGGTTTCACGACCAAAGTAGTCTTCTAGGGAGCGTTTGTTAATGGTGATTCGACCTTGGCCGGGTCTAAGGAAAACCCGAGCGCTAGCGACTTTGCGTCGGCCAGTACCATAATGATTCGCAGTGCTTGTTGCCATTGATTATGCCTCTTTAATTTCTAATTTTTTAGGGTTTTGAGCTTGGTGAGGGTGCTCGCCGCCGACGTAAACTTTTAATTTTTTAAACATTTGTTTTCCTAGGGTTCCTCCAGGAAGCATGCCTTTTACAGCTTTTTCTAGCACAGCGGATGGGTCTTTAGCCAGTAAGTCGGAAAGGGCAATCGCGCGTAATCCACCAGGGTATCCGGTGTTGTGATAGTAAATTTTATCTTGCATTTTATTGCCGGTAACGTGAAGTTTTTCCACATTAACTACAATAATATAATCGCCAGTATCGACATGAGGTGTATATTCTGCTTTGTGTTTGCCGCGTAGACGGCGGGCGATTTCAGTTGAAAGGCGGCCTAGTGTTTTATTGCTGGCATCAACCAGATACCAGTCATTTTGTGCTGTATCCGCATTGGCGTTGTAAGTTCCCATAAATGCTCCGGAAAGATCAAAAAAATCGTAACTATTCACCACAGGACTGAAACGGCCATATTTTCCCAATCTCACCCTTAAAAATTTAGGAAAAATGCTCACATACTCTGTGTATGCTGCGCTTTTTCCTAAATTTTTAGGGGCGACCTTGGAAAAATCTGACCGTTTTGTGCTACTTACAGCAATGTGCTGAATAGTTACAAAAAATCAAAGTTGCTGTGCCATGTTAAGCGTAAAAATCCCCTCGTTCAAAGGGAGGGACGCCTATGTCCTATAAGTTAGGGCGGTAAATCTTACCCGAGTTGTTAGCAAGTTACAACTTTAGTGCGCATAAATTGCTGTAAGTGGAATAGGGGACGCTAGATAAGTGGTTTTTTTGTTTAAAAAACCGTATAAAACAGCATCTTTTGCGTGCATTTTGTTGACAATGGTGCTATGGTTCGCCCTGTTTTTTTAGTCGTTTTAGTTGTAACAGCGCGAGAAATGTAGTAGCGCATGATCCTAAAAACGGCAGTTGAAACCTACAATGTCCTGCTGCAGTAGGTTTCAACTGCCGTTTTTAGGATGATAGTAACACCCCATGAAACTGGATTTATCCAGGGTGTCAGGACTTGAGCGGAGCTTATGTATATAAGCCTGTTTAACTTAAAAAACTTAAAGAGGACTTTTAATATGGCAATAACCAAGAAATCTACAAAAAAACCCCTTGCAGCGAAAAAACCAGCGCCTAAGAAAGTGGCTAAAGCTGTTGTAAAAGCCAAAGCTCCTGCAAAAAAGGCCGCGCTGACAGTAAAAGAACCCTTCACCAAATCGCAGATTATTGCTCATCTCTGTAATGCCACTGAGTTAAAGAAAAAAGATATTTCTGCGCTGTTTGATGCAGTGACTGATTTAATGGAAGCGCATTTAAGCAAAAAAGGTCCAGGTGAATTCAATCTGGTCGGTCTGTTAAAATGCCGCGTCATCCACAAACCCCCCACCAAAGCAAGAAATGGTGTTAATCCCTTTACCGGACAACCCACGGTTTTTCCAGCTAAACCTGCACGTAATGTATTGAAGGTTCGTCCGCTGAAAAAACTCAAGGAGCTGGTAGCTTAATTCTTGTTTTGAGGCCTGGCCAAGAAGCGCTTTAGTTTCAAACTAGGCCTCCTTAGGGTTGAATATTGATATGAATACACTGGAAATTAACAACCTGGATATTAAGCTTGATGCTTTGTTGCGCGAGTACCATCAGTTGGTCAAAGAAAACCAATACCTGCGTGAACAGTTGACTGTGCTTAAGCAGGATCACAGTGTGCTCTCCAGCAAGAATCAATTGGCAGTAACCCGAATTAAACATGTCATTAGCCAACTACGGGATGAAATCAATGAGCGAATCGTATAATACGGTTTCCCTCAGTATTCTGGGTAAAGTTTATAAGGTGAAATGTCCGCCGGAAAAGGTTGCTGAGCTGCGCGAGTCAGCGCAGTACCTTGAAGATAAAATGCGGAAATTGAGTCATAGCGCCAAAATAATGGCCTCTGACCGATTGGCGGTTATTGCTGCACTGAATGTTTCGCATGAGTTGTTGCTGGAAAAGAAGCAAGTGACAACTTATATGGAGGCTATGAGCCGCCGTATACGGGATTTGCAGGATAAAATAGACGATACGTTGGGTGGGGCTGAGTAATCGCATCCTCTGTCGGGATGATTGTGCCAGAGGACAAGGTTTGTACAACCCAGCATTAAGCGCTATAATAAGAATGCCTCTGTAATATGCGCCAGCAGGTGAGTCATTCTTGAACCAATATTCATTACAATGGGATTCAGATTGTGGCTGCCGTTGAGCATGGCTAGTTTTCTAGCAAGCCTGAAGCGGCCCTGAGAGTCCCACCTGAACCTTCAGGTTCAGATGTAACCCCTGCGAGCGGTATTTTGGAGGCGCATTTCTCCCATGACTTTCCGCCAAACTATCCGGCGAGCTATGCAGCAACAGCGGCGTCAATTGCCGTTAGTTATCCGTCAGCAAGCTTCATTATCCATCAGTCGTTTTATTGCCACTTCTTCCTGGTTTCAGCGCAGCCGGCATATTGCCTTTTACTGGCCGGTGCGGGGTGAAATTGATCCCTTACCATTATTGCAGCGCGCCTGGTCAATGGGAAAAACTTGCTACCTGCCGCTATGTCACCCATTGGGTCAGCAATCTTTATTGTTTATGCCCCATCATCCTGGTGAACTCCTGGTGCTTAATCGGTACGGCATTTTTGAATCTCCGATAAAAAACTTGAGTTTGGCGCGCAAGCCCTACGCACTTGATGTGGTTTTCACACCTTTAGTAGCATTTGATGACCAAAAAAATCGCCTAGGATCTGGTAAAGGTTATTACGATAAAACTTTTGCTTATTTAAACCAGCGACGAATGATACATAAACCTACTTTAGTAGGTTTGGCATATCAATTTCAGCAATGCAGTGAAATTTCTGCAGAACTTTGGGATGTGGCCTTGGATAAAGTAGTTGTATATGATATTGAGTATCAAGGGGTGAGAGATATTTAGTCCTTTGTATTAATATAACTGGTATGACCTGATAAATAATAATCGGAGAAAATTTATGAGTGATGAGAAAAAAAATAAATCAACATTTAGTTTTAATATCCCTGACAAATTAACTAGTTCAACTGAAAAAACTGAGTTTGAATTATTTGAAAGACTGTATGATTTATATCAAAGAGATCGTTATTCATCGGAAGGGGCGAAAGAAATCTTAGAATCGCTGGGAAAAGTTGCTGAGTCAATTAAATATAAAGGAAATAATGGCGGAGATGAGCATTTTTCATATGATAAATTTGCAAAATTTTATGGAGATCGCTACGACAAATTCAAAGAAATAGAAAGTGCACTATCACCTTCAAGCAGTTGTTTAATTGCATAACATAATCCAACAAATCGGTAGCCTACTGGCTGGTTTTTTATGCTAAAATCGCAACGAGTCAGCTAGGCAGTCGCTGTGTTGCTTCATAAAAGCGACATAGAGGAAAGTCCGGGCTCCACAGGGCAGAGCGCCAGGTAACACCTGGGAGGCGTGAGTCTACGGAAAGTGCAACAGAAAAAATACCGCCTGCTGCTTCATGAAAGTGCAGCAGCAGGTAAGGGTGAAATGGTGCGGTAAGAGCGCACCGCGCGGGTGGTAACATCCGTGGCAAGGTAAACCCCGCTCGGAGCAAGACCAAATAGGGATTCGAGTTGTGTAGTCTTTGGCTGCATAACAGACGTGGCCCACGTTCGAATCCGGGTAGGTCGCTAGAGGTGTGTGGTGACATACATCCCAGATAGATGATTGTCCACGACAGAACCCGGCTTATCGGCTGACTTTTTTATTTTCTTCCTGTTCTCTTTCTCCCGCGAGGGAGAAAGAGTTACTGAGCTTAGCTTGACGCCTAAGCTTCCTCATCACCTTCTGTAACCTCAACCGCTTCTTTAAAGCCACACTCCTTCTGCGGACAAACTTTCTCCGTCCCCCAGCGTTTAGTAATTTTAAGTGTCAAGAGCGGCCAGCTGCATTTGGGGCATTTTTCGTTTAAGGGTTCGTTCCAGATCGCGTATTTACAATCGGGGTAAGTCGAGCAAGAGTAAAAAATCTTGCCGTAGCGCGACTTACGTTTCAACAGCGTGCCTTTTTTGCATTCAGGACACACGACTCCGGTATCGGCGGGTTTTTCCAGCGGCTCAATATGCTTGCAATTTGGATAGCCACTACAGCCGATGAATTTGCCATAACGTCCGAACTTAATCACCAAAGGCGATTGGCATAGTGGGCAAGTACGGCCTTCAACAACCTCAGGTTCTGAAGGTTGTTCTTCACCTTCCATATTGCGCGTGTAATCACAATCCGGGTAACCCGTGCAGCCGACAAAACGGCCGCGTCGCCCTAAACGGGTTGCTAATGGTTTGCCACATTTGGGGCAATTTTCATCCATGAGCTCCTGGGTGACATCACTGCGTTTGACGGTTTCTTGTGTTTCTTCCACCTTTTGTATAAACGGGCTCCAAAAATGCTCCAACATCGGTGTCCAAGCTTCTTCACCGCGCGATATCGCATCCAACTGGTCTTCCAGGCGCGCGGTAAAATCATAGTCCACATACTGGGTGAAATACTGGGTTAAAAAGCGATTGACAATCCGGCCGACATCGGTAGGTTTGAAGCGCTTTTGTTCTAAGGTGACGTATTCGCGGTGTTTGAGCGTGTAAATAATACTGGAGTAAGTTGAAGGGCGGCCTATGCCATGTTCTTCTAGAGATTTGACCAGACTGGCTTCTGTATAGCGTGGCGGTGGTTCGGTGAAGTGCTGTATGCCTTGTATAGAAAGCAATTGCACTTTATCGCCTTCTTCCATGGCGGGTAGTAAGCGCATATCGCTATCATCGGCTTTTTTATCATCCACACCTTCTTGATAAACCGTCATAAAGCCAGGGTTAGCAATTACGGAACCATTAGCGCGAAAACGATTGCCGTCACCACAGCTAAAATCCACCGCCACTGTGTCAATGGTCGCCGGAATCATTTGGCAGGCAATGGCGCGTTTCCAGATCAAATCATACAGTTTAAATTGTTCTGGACTAAGTGCATCTTTGATTTGTTCGGGGATGCGAGTAATGTCGGTAGGACGTATGGCTTCATGTGCTTCTTGGGCATTTTTAGCTTTAGTTTGATAAACACGGGGTGCTTCTGGAACATTGTCTTTGCCATAACGTTCTTCAATAAATTCGCGGAAAGCCTGTATCGCTTCTTGCGCTAAGTTGACAGAGTCGGTACGCATATAAGTGATTAAACCCACGGAACCTTCGCTGCCGACAGAGACGCCTTCATAAAGTTGTTGTGCGATACGCATCGTGCGGTCGGTGGTAAATCCTAGCTTGCGTGCAGCTTCTTGTTGCAGTGTAGAGGTGATAAAAGGTGGCGAAGGTTGGCGCTTGCGTTGTTTCTTTTCGACCTTAATGACTAGCAGCTCACCGTTTGCTGCTTTGAGTAAGGCCTTCTCGGCTGCTTTGGCGTGTTTTTCATTGGTAATGGAGAATTGTTCGAGTTTCTCGCCTTGATATTCGATGAGTCTGGCGCTAAAAGTTTGGTTATTGCTATTGGCTTCAGCTTCAATTGTCCAATATTCCTGCGTCTTGAAGCGTTCAATTTCTTCTTCACGCTCGGTAATCATACGCAAGGCCGGACTTTGTACGCGGCCTGCGGATAGTCCAGGGCGGATTTTGCGCCATAAGAGGGGTGAGAGATTAAAGCCTACCAAAAAATCTAGCGCGCGCCGTGCTTGTTGGGCATTGACCAGATCCATAGCGATATCGCGGGGATGCGTGACAGCCTGGTTAATGGCAGCTTGGGTAATTTCGTGGAATACAATGCGAAATGCGGGTTTTTTTGCTAGCGGTTTTTGTTCGCGCATTAATTGCAAAATGTGCCAGGAAATGGCCTCCCCTTCACGATCAGGGTCGGTTGCTAAGTAAAGATTGTCGGCTTGTTTCAGTGCTTTGGCGATGGCGGCGACATGTTTGGCATTTTTCTCTATCAGTTCATATTGCATGGCAAAGCCATGTTCAGGGTCGACAGCGCCTTCCTTGGGAATCAGATCGCGTACGTGGCCATAGGAAGCCAGAACTTCAAAATCTTTTCCCAGATATTTTTTAATGGTTTTTGCTTTAGCAGGGGACTCTACGACGACCAGGTTTTTAGCCATGTTGTTACTCGGTAGTGAAAAATTAAGAGTGCACTAATTAGCATGAGATGGGGTTGGGTTGCAAGATAAACAAAATTTTTAGGTGGAACAGCCCGGTAATTGTCGTTTGGTTGATTCAAAGGGGATGGGTGCAGCATTACCTGTGGTAACCAACGTTGAACGCTGCTTTAGAGAAAAAGCGGTGAATGTTATTAATGCTTAATATAACCCTAATAAAGTAGATTTATTATTCCAAAGATATTTAATACTACCCCGGCCGGAGAAATTTTATGAGTGAAGACCAGAAGAGACAAGCAGAACATAAAGAGTCTAAATCGGCTGATACACAGTATCAAGAAATTATTGCCAATACGCGAGAACAACTACATCGTAATGCTGGCCGCGAACAACTTCTAGGGTTTGGACTTATGGTTGTAGGGGTGTTTTCAGCTGTCGCAGGTTTCACAATGCATTTCGTAGCGGAGTCAGACAGAATTCCTCCTTCTCCTCTTGATGCAAGGCCGCCCATTCTCCAACCTGATGCTGCTATAAAACTCATGGCGATGGGAGTAGGTGCGATGCTGACAGGTAGTCACATGATGTCTAAAGTATGGAGTCGAGACCATAATAGGGAAATAGAGGAACAGGCACGACAACTCAATCCGAGATTTAGAGGTGCATAAAGTGATAAACACTGCTTATACAAAGCCTTAATGCAAACGATGCGGCTCTTCACTTAATAAATAGCGCTCCATACAGGCTGCGGCAGTTTTATCCGGTTGTTTACATAAAATACCCAACACCACCCATTTGATTTTGGCAATATTGATGTTTTCCGGGTTGATTTGCAGTAATTGATCCATGACTAATTCGCGGGTGGTGGCTGATAGCACGCCGATTTGTTCGAGGGTTAATAAAAAACCTCGGCATTTGCGGTTTAGGTGTACGCATTCAACGGTAGAAAAAACCCGTGTGCCAATGGGGGAGCGTTGTAAAGGGTATTCTTCGATTTGACCATTGGGCTCGATTAAATCATTCATCCAGGCTAACACTTGATGGACTCTTTCAAGTGGGATGCCCAGTTCTTTTAATTCGGAAAGCAGATGGTGGTCGTCTGGGGTGGTAGGTAGATCATTTTCAATTTTGTCAAAGAAATACATCAGGACTTGTAAGACATCATTCATGGTTTGTATTTAATCCTCAAGGTGTTGCTTTTGGCGTCATGGGCATTTCATATATCCTTCCGGCATTGAAACTAAATAACCTTGTAACTCTAAAAGCAGAAGTTTTGAGATAATTTGCTGTACCGGCATGCCACTTCTTGCCACCAATTGCTCAATGGAGGTGGCTTCATAACCCACACACTCTAACAGCTGCAGGTCAGCCGCATCAAGGGAATTTTTTTCTATAGGTTTTAAAGAAGATGGAGATGGTTCTTCTGTGGTGGGCGTCAGCATTGGGAGTTCTTCCAGAATGTCGGTTACGGTCTCAACTAATTTGGCGCCTTGGCGAATCAAGTAATGGCAGCCGCGTGCTAATGGGTTGTAAACAGAGCCTGGGATTGCAAAGACCTCGCGTCCTTGCTCTGATGCAAGACGGGCTGTAATCAATGAGCCGCTACGCAATGTGGCTTCTACCACGAGCACGCCTAGGGATAAACCGCTGACCAAGCGGTTGCGTCGTGGGAAATGTGCTGCTCTGGCGCCTATACCAATAGGGAATTCAGAAACTAAGGCGCCTTGTTCAATAATCTTTCGTGCTAGTTGATGGTGGCGAGTTGGGTAAATTTCATCTAAGCCACAGCCTAACACCGCGATTGTCGTTTTATTGTTGTCTAATGCGCCTAAGTGGCTCGCTGCATCTATCCCCAAAGCTAGGCCGCTGGTAATGGTTAATCCTAACTGTGATAAATGTATGGCAAATTGTCGTGCGGTGTCTATGCCGGTGGCGGTTGGATTGCGGCTGCCGACAATGGCTAATTGGGGAGTTTGTAATACTTGGGGATTGCCGGTGACAAAGAGAATGGGTGGTGGGTCAGTGATTTGTTTCAGTAAGGGCGGATAATGTGGATCTTCCCAGGTGATGAGGTGATTGCCGGGCGTTTGTGACCAGAGCAGATCGGCTTTGACTCCCGCCCAGTCAGGGTTGTGTATGGCTTGAATTAGCGGGGCTTTTAGGCCTAGGGCGGACAGCTCGGCAGGTTTGGCATTATAAAGAGCTGATAATTGCGGGAAGACTTGCAGCAATTCGAAAAAGCGGATTGATCCTATGCTGGGGGTTCGCCATAACGCTAACCAGTAGTGCAACTCTGGTCGTGGGCTGGGAATTTGTGTTGGGGAGGTTGAGGCGCTTATCAAATGGGTATCTTTGTGGGGTTTTTGTGAGTTATTTTTGCAAATGAGGGTGTTGGGGGCAATACCGTAGTGGAGTGTTTTTTTTCTGCACTGTGCCCCCTCTCCTTGTCGGTTAAAGTATGACATAAGCAGAAATTCAATCCTTGTCCCCTTGTGGGAGAAGGATTGAGTCACTGGTTATGTGTGTGCATACTTTAGCCTAATGCCTATGCGAGGAGGGAAAAGAATAATACCTAGCCCTGTGCCAGCTGCGAAATATCCGCCACCTGCAAAAACAACTGCTGTAATTGATAAAGCAAAGCCAAGCGGTTGTTGCGGAGTCTTTCATCTTCAACCATCACCATTACTTTATTAAAAAACTCATCAATGGGTGCGCGTAGTGCAGCCAAATGCGTCAAAACTTCGGTATATTGTGCTTTACGGAATAAGGGCTCAACCTCTTTATTTTTCTGCTCCATCGCTGCGAGTAAATGATGTTCGGCAGCTTCCGTCAAAAGCGTGGGATTAATTGGGTGATTACGCCACTCGCCATCGGGGTCTTTTAAAATATTACTGACACGTTTATGTGCTGCTGCTAGTGCTTGGGCTTCCGGTAGAGATTGAAAATGCTGGACTGCTTGTATGCGATGATGGAAATCCAAGGCTGAAGTAGGTGTGCGAGCCAGTACTGCAGAAAATACTTCTGCAGCAATACCACGATCAAGATACCAGGCACGTAAGCGTTCCATCATGAAATCAAAAGTCTGTGGCACAACGGATGGGTTAATCAATAAAGTGCCATAACCTAGAGCGGCTTTATTCAGTAATGCATGTAAATCCAAAGGTAATTGTTTTTCAATGAATATGCGCAATACACCGAGGGCTGCTCGGCGTAAAGCAAAAGGATCTTTTTCGCCACTGGGCGGTTGTTTAATGCCAAATAAGCCAACAATGGTATCGATTTTATCGGCGATGGATACCAGGCAGCCGATAATGGATGTGGGTAACACATCACCAGAAAAACGCGGTTGGTAATGCTCGCGCACGGCTAAAGCTACTGCTTCTTTCTCGCCATCCTTTAACGCATAATAATAACCCATCACCCCCTGCAATTCAGGGAATTCGCCAACCATTGCGGTGACCAGGTCAGCTTTGGCTAAAAATCCGGCACGTTCCGCCTGTTCGGTATTGGCACCTAATTGCTGCGCGAGATATTCCGCCAAATGAGCAATGCGCTGTGATTTATCAAACAGCGTCCCCAATTTTTGCTGAAAGATCACTTTTTTTAATGCTTCCAAGCGTGACTCTAAACGATGCTTTAAATCGGTGTGGAAAAAAAACTGTGCGTCTGCTAATCGTGCGCGGATGACACGCTGATTGCCATTCTTGACACGTGCTGGATCTTTACTCGCAATATTACTGACGGTGACAAAATACGGAAGTAACTGCTGGTTAGCATCGACCACGGGGAAATATTTTTGATGGGTTTGCATGGCGGTCATAATCGCTTCGGCGGGTACCTCAAGAAATTGAGCATCAAACTCACCCAATAGCGCCACCGGCCATTCTACTAGACTATTCACTTCGTCAAGTAAGTCTTCATCGATGACGGCCTGGCCTTTATTTGCCGTCACTTTTTCGATTTGTTTGCGTATGGCTTGTTTTCGTGCCTCATAATCAGCCAACACAAATCCTGATTCTTTTAATAATCTTTCATAGTCTTTGGGTTGGGGGATAATCATGGCTTCGGGATGGTGAAAGCGGTGGCCATAGGTTTGATTGGAAGCTTTATGCCCTAAAATCTTTGTATCAATGATTTCTTGACCCAATAACAAGACGATCCAATGCACAGGCCGGATAAAAGTGGTGTCATGCTGACCCCAGCGCATGGGTTTGGCAATGGGTAGTTGTTGAAGTGCCTGGGTTAAAATATTAGGCAATAGTTGGGTAGTCAGTGCGCCAGGCTGTTCTTGCCGAAAAAAAATCCATGCGCCTTTTTCGGTTTCCTGGGTTAAGAGTTGGTCGACGCTAGTGTTACAAGCGTTGGCAAAACCCAGGCAAGCTAATGTCGGATGTCCTTCGGCATCGAAAGCCGCTTTAAGTGCAGGACCTCTTTTTTCTACAATATGACTAGGTTGTGCCGTTGGCAGATCTTCGATGCTGATGGCCAGGCGGCGTGGTGTGGCAAATGTTTTGACTTGCCCAAAACTTAGTCCAGCTTTTTTTAAGCCGGTTTGTAAGTTGGCGCTCAAGGTGGCACAGAGTTTGTTGAGTTGTTTAGGTGGTAGTTCTTCAGTACCGATTTCAATTAATAAATCACGCACGGTTATGCTCCTTTACTTCGTAGCAAGGGAAAACCCAATTGTTCACGAGACTGGTAATAAGCGTTTGCAACCGCGAAAGCTAATTTGCGTACGCGCAGAATATACGCTTGGCGTTCCGTCACCGAAATGGCATGGCGCGCATCTAAGAGATTAAATGCATGTGAAGCTTTTAGTACCATATCATAGGCAGGCAAAGGTAGATTAGCGGCAATTAAGCGCTGACACTCTTGCTCATAAAAATTGAAGTGTTCAAGTAACACAGGCACATTGGCTTGTTCAAAATTATAGGCGGACATTTCCACTTCGTTTTGATGGAATACATCGCCGTAAGTGACGACACCTTGTGGGCCGCGTGCCCATACCAGGTCGAACATGCTGTCTACGCCTTGTAGGTACATGGCGATACGCTCTAATCCATAGGTCAGCTCACCTGTGACCGGTTTGCATTCGAGGCCTCCTGCTTGTTGAAAATAGGTAAATTGCGTGACTTCCATGCCGTTTTGCCAGACTTCCCAACCCAATCCCCAAGCACCCAGCGTCGGTGACTCCCAGTTGTCTTCTACAAAGCGGATATCATCCGTCAATGGATCAATCCCCAATGCGCGTAATGAATCCAAGTAGATATCTTGAATATTGTCGGGTGAGGGTTTTAACATGACTTGGAATTGATAGTAATGCTGGCTACGGTTGGGGTTGTCGCCGTAACGCCCATCTGTGGGGCGGCGGCTGGGTTGTATATAGGCGACACGCCAGGGTTCAGGACCAATGGCGCGCATAAAAGTAGCAGGATGAAAGGTGCCTGCGCCTACTTCGGTGTCCAGAGGCTGCAGTAAGACACAACCTTGCTCCGCCCAGTATTGTTGTAAAGCAAGGATTAAACCTTGAAAGGTTTTGATGTCTGGGGATTCTGGTGATATGGCAAGAGTCATAAGGCTCTCGGGGTTGTGAGTGGGGCTGGAAGTATAACTGAGATGGTGAGGGGTTTTCTATTGGGATTGTAAGTAGAGTTTTTTTTCGGCTAGCTTCTTTCTCCCTTGTGTGCATACCTAGCCCACGAGGGGAGAGGGGATTACAGTGCGATCAATTTGCACTGCCGCAAATCCGCCGCCCAGTGTTCTAAAATTTGTTACCTGACCGCGATAAAGGCGGGCAGCTATTTTAAGCACTTTACCATTATAGGCATAATTGCGGATATCCACTTTGAAGGCGGAAGTGCCCTCTTCAGTCGTTACCATCTGTTCACTGGGAGCAACCATATCCTGAGCAATATAATCATTCATTAGTATTTCATTAAATGTTTTGCGGGTAATACTTTGACCGCGGTAGGCGCCTTTGCCAGCATAACCGGAAATGGGTTTAAAAAATAATTTTTTGCGTGCCGCCCATAAGGCATCGGTTGCCTTTGTATCCACAATAAAAGTATGCGGCACTCCTTGCTGCAATTGTTCAATAACATTACTTGAGACTCCCCAGCTTTGTAACAGATCAATATTGGATAAGATCGCCAGATTGCGTTTATCTGCATACAAAGCATGGCCGTGAGGGTGGGGGGTGACTAGGGCGGTATCTTCCAGATAGGCTTGGCGTAGTACGGCGTGTGCCGGTTCGGACAGGGAAAAATCAGTCAGGCGGTTATAAACTAGATCAATCTCCAGATCATTAAGGCATAGGCGGCCGTTTTTTAATGTCAAATCAGTGGGGTCAGTAATAACGGCATCAATGCCTTTGGTTTTGAATAATGATTGAAAAATTACAAATTCTGGATAGTAGTATTGTTGTGTTGGATTTTCATCGACTATGGCGATCCGCGTAAGTGGTAGACTGCCGCGGGCATGCTGCCACTCTTGTAAGAATATGGAAAAATAATCTTCTTGCCACTTTTGCGGCTCATCTATGGCTAGCAGGTTTTCCTTCGATAGTGCCATTTCCAATAGGGCGATAAAGCTGGCGCCGCCTGCATTGGTGTTGATTTCAATAAGTTTGGGACCTCCTGGCGTTAAATGGAAATCATAACCAAAAAATACCCCTTGGCAACCTGGATCCTTGATCGCTGTTTCCGGAGCTAGAGAGAGCACATGCTGCTGATAAGCGGGTAAAGCAATCACGCTTTCAATAGCAGTGATCAAATTCTGCATGGCTTTGACTTCAGCTGAAGTGATAGAAACAATGGCGCTGGCAAAAAGCTCTGGGCGTTGTTGTAGCCAATCATCGGGTAAGTGATAATTTTTGCCAAGTAGCTGTAATAGATGGTGTAATCTGTTTAAATTCATCATTTGATGTAGGTTTTTGGAAAAATTAATATGATATTTACAGTGCTTCCTTCTTCTCTCCGTCTGGCATCCTTTGGAAAAACCAAGCAATGCGAATAACCACTGATATTATCCCAGCTGTTGAAGCTCTACAGAATGGCGGCATCATCGCCTATCCCACGGAAGCTGTCTATGGTTTGGGTTGCGATCCTTTGAATCAGGAGGCAGTTTTGCGCCTGTTAGTATTAAAAAAACGTCCTGTTGCCAAAGGATTAATTTTAATCGCCGCAACTTGGGAACAGTTAGTTCCTTATGTAGAACCTGTTTCAACAGAGGTTATGGCTAAAGTTTTGAGTACCTGGCCTGGGCCGTTTACCTGGCTATTTCCTGTATCTCCTAAAACTCCTGATTGGATTCGTGGAGAGCATAGGACAGTGGCGGTGCGAGTGACCGCGCATCCTATTGCGTGTGCACTATGTAGCCATTTTGCTCGGCCTATGGTTTCTACCAGTGCCAATATCACAGGACAAGCTCCCGCAAGAGATGCTGATTCGGTAAACAAGATGTTTGCCATGGGAGTGGAGGTGATTGTACAAGGTGAAGTTGGTGGGTTACTGCAACCCACAGAAATCCGTGATGTGGTCACAGGAAAAATCCTGCGTTGACTATATTAAGTGCAGGAGGCGGTTATGCTTCAAAAAGCAAAATCATATTACTTCGGCAGGAATTGTTATCAATCGTTGTTCAATTGCAGCAAGGATTGCTTTGGCATCCAATCCGCAATCTATGAGTAGTTGCTTGGGATTACCATGTTCGATAAAACGATCAGGTAGTCCCAGGTTGAGTATGGGGGTGTGAAGGTTATTGGCAGCTAAGTATTCATTAACGGCACTGCCGGCTCCTCCTGACACCGTATTTTCTTCTACCGTCACTAATAAAGAACATTTGAGCGCTAAGGTTTTGATGAGGGCTTCATCTAGCGGCTTCACAAAGCGCATATTCACCACGGTTGCGTTTAAAGTTTCTGCTGCTTGCAGTGCAGGTTCTAGCATGGCGCCGAAGGCTAAAATGGCAATCTTTGCGCCTTGGCGGCGGATTTCTGCTTTACCAATGGGTAATGCCTGCATGTCGGGATTAATGGGTGCGCCAGGACCTACGCCGCGCGGATAGCGCACTGCGCTTGGGCCTTTATAGCAGTAAGCGGTATAAAGCAGTTGTCGGCACTCGTTTTCATCGGCGGGCGCCATGACTATCATGTTGGGGATGCAACGTAGATAAGTCAGGTCAAAATTGCCATTATGGGTTACGCCATCTCCACCGACTAAGCCGCCTCGGTCTATAGCTAAAGTGACATCTAAGTTTTGCAGAGCGACATCATGTATTAATTGATCGTAAGCGCGTTGCAGAAAAGTAGAATAAATCGCAACCACAGGTTTTAAGCCTTCACAGGCCATACCGGCAGCCAGTGTCAAACTGTGCTGTTCAGCAATGCCTACATCAAAATATTGTCTGGGGAACTTCTGGGAGAACTGCACCATGCCGGAGCCTTCACACATCGCCGGTGTAATAGCCATTAAACAAGGATCTTGTTCGCCCATATCACACAGCCACTGCCCAAAGACTTCTGAGTAAGTGGGGGGGGAAGTGGTTTTAAGGGCAAGTGTTGCGGGTGTGTCGATATTAAAACCGGCTTTTACGGCATGATATTCTATGGGGTCAGCTTCTGCCAATGCATAACCTTTGCCTTTGGTGGTAATCACATGCAGCAACCGTGGTCCTTTTAGGTCGCGTAGATTACGCAGCATCGGTAGCAGCATGTGTAGGTCATGACCGTCTATGGGTCCAAAATAGTGGAACCCCAGCTCTTCAAATAAAGTACCTGGGGTTATCATGCCTTTCATATGCGTTTCGGTGCGTTTGGCCAGTGCTTTAACCGATGGTAGGTGCGACAATACTTTTTTGCTGCCTTCGCGGAAATGGCTATACACTTTGCCAGATAAAATGCGAGCCAGGTAATTTGTTAACGCGCCGACATTTTTGGATATCGACATCTCGTTATCGTTGAGGATAACCAGTACATCAGCGTCGACACTACCAGCGTGGTTTAGCGCTTCAAATGCCATGCCGCCGGTTAATCCGCCATCGCCAATGATGGCGATGGCTTGGCGGTTCTGCTGTAGGCGGTTCGCAGCGATGGCCATGCCTAATGCCGCGCTGATGGAAGTGGAGGAGTGTCCTACGCCAAAAGCATCATATTCGCTTTCACTGCGGCTTGGAAAAGGTGCAAGACCCGCTTGTTGGCGGATGGTCTGGAGTTGATCGCGTCTACCGCACAGTACTTTATGCGCATAGGCTTGATGGCCTACATCCCAAATGAGTCTGTCTTCGGGGGTGTTAAAGATATAATGTAAGGCGATGGTTAACTCTAAGGCGCCGAGACTGGAGGCAAAATGGCCACCGCATTGATTGAGGCTGTTGATGAGGAAATTACGCAATTCAGCTGCTAATGCGGGTAGCTCGGTTTCAGGTAATTGGCGCAGGTCGGCTGGGGAATCAATTTGCTCAAGGAGGGGGTAGGCAGGTGGTGTGCTCATTCAGTCTGTCTCGTCATTTTAAGAAGTGCAGGTGGCGGCATTAACAGATATCCATATCCCAATCATTCCCGCAACATATTTACCGTTAATTCCTGCAAAATATTAGCGTTTTCATTACAGTTTGCCAACAGGCGCAGCGCTTCGGCTCGCAGAGATGCTACACGTGCTTTAGCAGGTGCTAGGCCGGAAATGACTGGATAGGTGGATTTTTCATGTTTATCATCACTTCCAGGTATTTTACCTAAAGTGGTGAGGTCTCCTTCAATATCCAGAATGTCATCTTGAATCTGGAATGCCAATCCTAGGCATTTTGTATATTCTCGTAAAGAAGTTAACTCAGTGTGTTTTTGATTGGCTGCGTGTATACCTAATTCCACACTGGCAGCAAAAAGTGCGCCAGTTTTTAAATGGTATAGTGTTTCAATGTCTTTTAGCGTCAAAGGTTTGCCTGTAGCGTGTAAATCCAATGCCTGGCCGCCGGCCATGCCACGCGAGCCGCAGGCTGCAGCAAGTGAGTTAATCATTAAGAGGCGTTGTTCTGTGGGTGTGCGCTGATTGTCTGCTAATAGTTGAAATGCCAGCGTTTGTAAGGCATCGCCTGTCAAAATAGCAGTCGCTTCATCAAAGGCTTTGTGGCAGGTGGGTTGGCCACGTCGAAGATCGTCATCATCCATTGCGGGTAGGTCATCATGTACCAGGGAGTAGGCATGGATTAATTCAACAGCTGCAGCGGGGATATCAAGCTCAGTTAGGCTTGCGCCCAAGGTTTCTCCAGTGGCATAGACGAGTAGTGGGCGTAAACGTTTGCCGCCAGTTAATACGGCATAGCGCATAGCCTGGTGCAGACGTGTGGGCTCCTGATTCGCGGGTGGCAGAACTTGCGCTAACACTTGGTTAATTCGCTCGCGGCGTTGTTCGGTGTATTCAGTCCACGTGGTCACTGGTTTTCATCTAGGTTGGGCTCGTAAGGCGATAATATCAGTTCGCCATTTTTTTCCAGCAGCATTTGAACTTTCTGCTCTGCAGTTTTTAGCGCCAGCTGGCATTGGCGAGTCAGATTAATGCCTTTTTCAAAGTCATGCAGCGATTCTTCTAAGTTTATGCCGCCGCGCTCCATTTTCTCTACGAGTTGGTTAAGCTCGGCTAAAGCGGCTTCAAAGTTAAATTCATCAGATTTTTTGTTGGCCATCTAAGTCTCGTTGGGAAGTTTCTGGGGTATTGTAAGCGATTTGGGAAGGTAATGGAAAAAATATAGGTGTACGGTAGTGACAGTATAAGATAAAAGTGATAGTTTGAAAAATACATAAAAATACGAATTAAAACTGATAAATGAATTTATTGGGAAATATTACAATTATTTTTGGCAAAGAAAAGGAGATTTAATTATGAAATTCAATAAACTGGCATCATTCATGCATGGCATGGGCAATATTTATAATTTGTTACCCCCTCCTGTTGAAGATCCATTTCAAGGTAAAACTGATTTACAACGACTACAAAAAGATTGGGAAAATATTGGCAATGATATGAGAAAATCCTTGGCAAGAGAAATTGAAGTATATGAATATAGAAGCTCCACTAGATATAATAAAGTCTAAAGATAGGAATTGTTCACCATCTCAGCATGTGGTTGCAGCATATTCCGGTCCTATTCCTTCAGCAGCAGAATTAAAAAAATATAACGAGATACACCCGGATTTTGCTGACAGGATTATTAAAATGACTGAAAAAGAAGTTGAGCATAGACATATCTTAACGGAAAATAATGCTAAAGAAGATAAAGTCCTACAGAAAAGAGGCCAAATATTTAGTGCGAGCATTGCTATTTCAGGTATGGTAATTGCGGCAATTGTCGGTATTTTTGGGTCTTCAGCGGTTTGGATACACTATTGCTGGATGTGCTCTTGGGTCTCCATTATTAATCAGTCTTATAGGTCAATATACCAATAGAAATAAAAACTGAGACGCTATTTTCAGTTTTCTGTAATCCTAATCATATTCTGTAAGGCTTGCTTTGCATGAGCAACCAGCTGCGCCTGATCGGCTTCGCTCAAGCGTTGGCGGCGGCCGGTGAATTCATTGACTACATCACCTGGTTTGACTTCATTGTAAGCGGGTGCTTTGCCCTGGCGCAGCAGATCGAGTAATGCGACCAAGTGGGGCGGGTCATTGCGCGACATGGTTGCGCAGCCGCAGCCCATGTTACTGCTGTCCGAAAGTGCCGCATTACCTACATTGACGACAGAAATGCCTTTGGCAGCGGCCGCTTGTTTTAAGTTTTCTACCATGTGGTTTTCAGTACCAATGGCGTATTTTGCTGTGCCAGCTCGATCATAGATGACATGATCCCAGATAAACGCGGTGGAACCGTGGGTGTCGGCGACATCGACCACGGTTTTCCTACATTCGGGATGTACAATGACGTGGTAGCCCTGGGTTTGCCAATAAGCAACCATTTCTGGTTGATAATAAGTATGTACGCCGCATTGACTGGAAAATAAAATGAGCTGTGCTTCATCAAAACGTTGTTGTGTAGCAGGGTCTTGGTTTGCCAGTTGGTAATCCGCGCCTTCAGTGCCGGAAGGCCAATAGGCGATTTTCTCCGGCGTGATGCCGATCCAGCCGGCGACGTTTTCACCCATATGTTTATCTGGAATGAATAAGATTTTCTTTTGTTGAGTCATAGCCCATTCAAAAATTTTCCTGACATTACCGCTGGTGCAAACTGCGCCGCCTTGTGCGCCGGTTAAAGCTTTTACGCGCCCTGAAGTGTTCATATAACAGATAGGTAAAATATTCTTCTCGCCGAAACGTGCGTTTAATTCCAAAAATGCGGGTTCCACCATGAAATCTTTAGCAAACATTTCCATGGTGCAGCCGGCCTTAGGATTAGTAATAAAAACTTGCTGGTGCGATAACGCAAGTAAGCTCACAGCTTCTGCCATAAAGTGTACGGCAGATTTAACAATGATAGTTTTTTCAGGTTTGCGGGAAGCTATGACTGACAGCTGGTAGGAATCACCAATATAGCCTCCCAGCTGTTCAATTAGTTTGACAATTTCACCGCCCATATAATAATGCGCAAGCAGCAGCAATGAGTCGCCAAAATGTTGTTGGGCGGCTGCGACATAGGGTTGCATCCAGTCTAATACGGTTTGGAATTGCCGGTTGGGCAGTGCTAGATATTCCTCTGCATAAGGAATAAATTCTTTTTGGTACCAATCCAGCGGATAATCGGTTTGACATAATTCCATGTCGGCTGGTACTTGGAGTTGAGTTTGGGGAAGAACAAATTCAGTGTTGGAAGGGTTAAGGGACATAAATACGCTCCGAAACAGATTCGTTTTTGTCAGTCCCTTGACTCAAAACCACGTAATATATCCAACATGGCCATAACAGATATTAAAAATTAGTAACTATTCACCACAGGACTGAAACAGCCATATTTTCCCAACCTCGCCCCTAAAAATTTAGGGAAGATCTTGGAAAAAATCTGACCGTTTTGTGCTACTTCAAGCAATGTGCTGAATAGTCACAAAAATTATATATTAAGCAACACCCCATCGCTAGATTGAAAAACTGTCTCCTCAAAGCAACTTGATTTATGCGGAAAATCCTCCCGATAATGCCCACCGCGGCTCTCTCTTCTGTGTAATGCGGAGCGGACTATCAGTTCGGCTACCAAGATAATATTTCTTAATTCAAGTAAGTCACGGGTGATGACATGTTTCCAGTAATATTCTTCAATCATTTGCCTGCGTGCCAGGATTAATTGCAGTAAATCCTTTAATCCGGCTTCTGTTCTAACAATACCGGCGTAGGAAGTCATTTCGCCGCGTAATCCGCGCCAATGCGCATTGATTTGACTGGCGCGGCGTAAATCAGTGACGCCTTGGGAGTTCCAATCACGTGGCAAAGTGCGAGTTGCAATGGGTTGTTCAATCCAGGTCAGGCAGTCTTTGGCAGCTGCTTGCGCCATAACGCCAGCTTCTAGCAGGGAATTGCTGGCTAAGCGGTTGGCGCCGTGCAGGCCAGAGAAGGCCACTTCACCTATGGCATAGAGCCGGTGTTTATCTGTTCGGCCGCGCGTGTCGGTTAAGACGCCGCCACAGAGATAATGCGCGGCAGGAACTACCGGGATTCTATCTTGGCTCATATCGATATTAAGACTAAGTAGCGTATGAAAGATATTGGGGAAATGTTTTTCTAAAAACGTTCGGGAGCGGTGGGTGATGTCTAGGTGTACATAATTATGGGCGCTATGCTCGATTTCTGTGAAGATGGCGCGTGCTACGATATCACGGGTAGCAAGTTCTTTCTGTTCTGGTGCATAACGCGTCATAAAGCGTTCACCCGTATCCGCCAGGCGTAAATAACCACCTTCGCCGCGTACAGCTTCTGAAATCAGAAAGTTATGACACTGTCGATGATGCAGCAGTGTTGGATGAAATTGATAAAATTCCATATTACCAACGCGAGCGCCTGCGCGGTAAGCCATAGCGACACCATCACCCGTGGCCACATCGGGATTGCTAGTATAGCGATAAGTTTTGCCTGCACCGCCAGTGGCTAGCACCACGACTGGTGCAAAAAAGGTATGGATGAGACCACGAGTGACTTCCAACACATAAGCACCCACGATTTCGCCATAATCGCCAGGTTGATGTTTGGTGTTCTCAAGCAATAAATTGACGGCTACATGTGATTCAAATATCACAATATTAGTTTGATGTCTGACACGAGTAGTCAGCGTTTCAATCAGTGAGCGCCCAGTATGATCGCCACAATGAAAAATTCTGCGTTGTGAATGACCACCTTCCTGAGCTAGATCAGATTGGCCGAAGGCATTTTTATCAAAACCAACCCCGTAATCCTGTAAATCTTGGATAAATTGCTGACCTTTTCCAATAATATTCGCAATGGCTTCTTGGTTGCCTAATCCATCACCAGCAGCCAAGGTATCGGCGATATGCTGATCTATAGAGTCTTCTTGACTGAATACAGTGGCAATGCCGCCTTGGGCGTAATAACTATTCGACTCATTAAAGGAGGTTTTGCTGATTAATGCGATGCGGGTTTTAGGACGCAGTTTGGTAAGCTCCAGGCAAAATATCAGCCCTGCGACACCGCTGCCTATGACTAAGGCATCAAAAAATTCGCGTTCACCGCGTTGGGAAATGGTGTTCATCATGTTTAGCTCATGGAATAATTTTGGTAGCCGCGCATAGATAGGTCCACTTGTCCGGCGCCATAAGTTAGTTCGCCGATAGAAGCATAGTCAACTCCAGTAGCAGCGACGGCGGCAATGGTATTTAAAGTAATGTTGCCTGAGGCTTCAGTTTCAAAAATACCACGGCAGTCGGCAGCGCAATGTTGCATGGTCAGAAGAGGCATATTATCTAGCAGCACTCGGTTGACTTTTTTTTGTCCCAGTGCAAACACTTCATCCAATTCTTGGCGGGTGCGTACTTCTATAATGACGGGTAATGATTGGGGGTTCAGTCGAGGTAAAACTTCCATCACGCGTTTCATTCCCCCGGACATGTCCACATGCGTGTCTTTAACCATAATCGCGTCATATAGACCCATGCGATGATTGACGCCGCCGCCACAATGTACGGCATATTTTTCAAGACGCCTGAGTCCTGGCGAGGTTTTGCGGGTATCGAGTATTTTTAAACTGCTATCTTTAACACGATCTACATAGCGAGCAGTAAGGGTGGCGATGGCGCACAAATGGCGCAAATAATTGAGTGCGGTTCTTTCGCCTTTTAATAATGTTTGTGCATCTCCGGTAATGGTCAAGAGCTCTGCACCGGGCACCAATTGCTGTCCATCTATATAACTGGATTGAATATCGCAATGGGAGGAAAGCCGCGTAAAGAGTAGGCGTAGCCATTCAATACCGCAGATAGCGATGGGTTCTGGATGTTTGGATACGATCTTTGCCTGGTGGCGCTGGGTGTTGGTGGCTAGAGGGAATAATAACTCCGTGGTCACATCACACCAAGGGGAGCCTAAATCTTCATCTAAAGCTAAGTTGAGTACAGAAATATCTAAGGGGTCGGGTTGCCAGGGCATGGGTGATTCTCTTGTGGTTTTGTGTGTTTTGGGGCTCACCCCCTTTGAAAAAGGGGGTCGTAGGCCGCAAGGCCTGCGGGGGGATTTAAAAAGCTAGTGAGTACTAACACACCATATTGCGCACCCAAAACTCTTTAAATCCCCCCTCAGGCCTTACGGCCTTCGACCCCCTTTTTCAAAGGGGGTGAGAACAGCACTGCCTCTCTTGTGAGAGAGTGAGTTAAGCTCTTCAGCTACAGATACTTTAAGCCGTCTAAAAGCCCTCAACACCTGGTTGACAGAAATAAAATATTTCCAAGCGCGTTCCTTAAGTGGCCGCAGCAATAATGGCATCCAAGGGAGCACAGCTTCTCCAGGTGCCCAGTCGGGGCGCCAGCGCTGCATAATTTTGCGCCGCTGCATTAATGAGACCGTTGGTATGCCAAGGTTAGATGCCAGGTGACCTATACCGGAATCATTGCCAATAAACCAAGCTGACTCATAGATATATTGTGCCAAGGTGTCTAAAGAAGGTTGTGCCGTTACGAGAAATCCTTGATTTTCCAGCATAGAAACCTGTGGTTTTTCAGAAGGGGCGACCACAAATTCAGGGTCATAACCTTCAGCCTGTAATCGTCTGGCCATAGTGCAAAAGCGCTCGAGTAACCAGTATTTAGCAAACTCAGAGGCGGTAGGATGAATAATGATGCGCTGTGAATTCTTTCGAAATTGTAACCCGGGAGGCGCGTTTAGGCCATTTTCGCGCACAACCAAAGGAAGTTTTAACAATTCCTTACATACGGCAACTTGTATTTCAACCATGGAGATTTGACGTCTATAGAGCGGAAAATGATCTAGGATCACCACCCTTGGATGCCAAGAATTGGCTTGGTATAAAACATCTCTTGGATAGCTATGCAGCAATAAATCAAAGGGTTGTAACACTGCTTGGCATTGGCTCTCATCAGGATAAGGTTTTATTTGCATTCCGGGAAACCAACGCTGTAAGCCAGTAAGATAATTGCTAAAAATAGTTACCTTGTAGCCGTTTAGTTGTAAATTGTTGACTATAATCATAGCCAACAATGCATCTCCCAAACGGGGTGACATAACAAAAGCAATGGATTTTACGGAAGCTAAAGATAGGGTCATGAGTCAATTTTTTCCTAACCTTGCGAAGAAACTACTTAAAAAAGGAACTTAGATTCACCTTGTTTTTAGCAGGTTTATATTGCGCAAACAGTAACCCCAAAAATAACACATAAAAATGTCCGGTCGATGAGGTATAGATAAAAGCATTAAAACTGCAGCTTATCATAGCAGATAGGGTAAGTGCCTGTGCAATGTGCCGTTCATCCGTTAGTCGAAAACTCGCATACCATTGAGTATAAAAGAAATACAATAATGCGCCTAACCCAACCAAGCCTCCTTGTACCAGTATCAGCAGATATTCATTATGTGGATTATTCAAAGTCCCCCAGCCTGGAATAACCGGTGTTTTTTTATAGGTTGCTTGAAAAGAAGCTGTCCCCATACCCATGATCGGATGTTCGCGAGTTAGTACTAAAGAATATTTGAAAAAAGAAATCCTTAAATCAGGTTTATGGAGGGCATGTCCTTTTGCATTTATTTGTTGTGAATGATGGCTAGGCAATAAATTCGGCAGCAGGGAGTTAACACGATTATGAAAGGATGCGGATAAATTATAGATAAGAATTCCCAACAGCAAAATAGCGATGATTCCGAATAATAGGCTACGTAATGCGACTTGGGTATATTGATCTTGATCGGCTTCACGATCTAGGTGCGCTAAAGCTTGTTGCATAAAAAATAAGATCATTAACCCGAAATAAACCATCCAACCCGTGCGACCGTCATTAATAAAAAATTCATGAAAGGTAAAAATAGCGGCTAGCAACCAGCACAACCAGCGGTAATGTTGACCGTAAAGTGCGCGTTGCACAAGCACATAAGTAGAAAAAGCGACAAAATAACTGGTTTCAATATGACTGTGAAAGATAAATTGTGGGGAGCCGGTTTTTCCCAGATGTAGGGGGGTATATTTGGTCAAATAAGATAATGCAACTGTGACGGTAATCGTCAGCAAAAAAGCACTAATGGCGTGCTCGCGCCAGCGCCGCTCTGTACACAGCGGTAATATCAAAATGAAATAGCCCAATTTCAGGTATTTATGAAATGCACCCCATCTATCGTGCCAGCTGGCTATGCTCCAAAACATGCCAGCAAAAACAATGGCGAGTAATATGAGAATGCTGAGTGTGATGGGATGGGTGCGGATCAATTTGAATTCGATAAAAAGCTTGCCAGAAAGGAGGCAAAAAACACTTGCGGCCAAAATAGCGGCATCAGTACCGCTGATGGTCAATGGAGAAAGAAAAGCGGATGCTACCAGGCATAAGTACCCAGCTAACAATAAATAGGGTCGTGAGCGGGAATAGGTTTGCTGGAACTGAGTATAAAGCGTCATCTAGAATTTAGCTCTTCAAGCCTGTAGTGTAGTAGTCGTTGGCGCAGCGCGAAACTCAAAAAAAGTATATCTCCCCAGCAACTAACCCAATTTTAAACTCTCCCACAAGGGGAGAGGTTAAAATTGAGAAGATGCCGGGACGATGTGCATTTTTTGAATTTTAGGTTGGCGACTTTGTTACGATCGCTGCAAATCAAATTCCGCATAAAGTGGTGCATGGTCAGAGAGCCTGCGCCAGGGAAGTTTGGTAAAACGTTGACAGTTTAACACCTCTATCCCTCGAAAATAAATACGGTCGACCTGCAAAGCGGGGCTCCATACCGGAAATGATCTGGCATATTTACCCGTTAATACTTTAAATGCTTCGCGTAAATTTAAATGCGTTTCCAGAAAATGTTTGGCATGGCTTTGCCAGTCATTAAAATCACCCGCCAGAATCAGGGGTTCCCCAGTGGGCACATGCGTTTCAATGCGTTTGCACAGAATATCCAACTGTTTTTCCCGTTCTATCTTAAACAGTCCAAAATGGATGCAAATCGCATGAATGGGTATGTTAAAACCGGGGATTTCCAATACTCCATGGAGTACACTGCGGCTGGCGTGTTCATGTAGGGAGACATCGATATTCTCCCAACTGATAAATGGGAATTTACTTAAAATCGCATTGCCATGATGACCGACTTCATAAATCGCATTTTTGCCATAGGCAAAATAAGGCCAGAGTTGTTCGCCTAAAAATTCAAATTGTGATTGTTTAGGCCAGGTTTTTACCGTGATTTCATGACTGGTATGTTCACCTTGTATTTCTTGCAGGAAGACAATGTGTGGATTAATTTCGTGTATGGCTTCTTTAATAGGGTGGAGTACGAAACGCGAACTGGTCGTGCTGAATCCTTTGTGGATATTGTAGGTGAGTATTTTTAATATATTGTTTTCTGACATAAATAAAGTTATATCCAATACTTTATATACAATATCAAACGACCCACCAGTTTTTGATGCCAAGGGCGTTTATACCAATTGCTTAATTGTATTTCTTTTGCATGCGCCAAGTCTGCAATAAATTGCTCCATCAGCATTTGCCGAGATTGTCGTGAGCGGACATTGACATCAACTTCCAGGTCATGTAACAGACTGCGATGATTTAAATTGCTGGAACCTACCATAAACCAATCATCTAGAATCAATGATTTGGCATGTAGCATCCCGGGAAAATATTCAAAAATTCGGACGCCGGCGGCTAGGAGCCGTTCATAAAAAGCCGATGATGCCCAGGACATAATAAAAATATCGCTTTTTTGTGGCAACAGGATGCGTACATCGATTTTTCCCTCTGCTAGATCCAGTAATGTTTTTAACAAGCGGTTATCTGGCACAAAATAGGCGTTAGTGATCCAAACGCGTTTTCTGCATTTAGATAAATGTCGTAGCAAATCTTTATATAAAACACGACGCCGGTGACGTGTATTGTTTAAGCGGATAATAGCACGGGTATCCACACGTCGAAATATATTGTGGAACCGATCCTGAATGGCCGTGTGGTGCCAGGCTGCTAAAAACGCAGCGCGTAAATCATCAATACGAACACCAATCAGTTTGACGACGGTGTCACGCCAATTCTTGCCGCCTTCAGCAACGCTTAAATGGCATAAACTGATATTGGCACTACCGATAAACACTGTACTGTTATCGATGATACAGACTTTACGGTGGTTTCTAGTATTTATTTGAAAAATGAAATAAAGGCTTTTAAAAAGTCGTGGCAGATGCGTAATCATGCGTGGCCATCGCCATAGGTGCCATGGGAAAGGATGAAAAATCCGTACTTCAACACCGGCGGCTTCCAGCCCATTGGCCAATGTCCCACCCCATCCTATGCTTCCTGCGCCATCGACGAGAACCCTGACACGCACTCCCCTTTTTGCAGCTGCAGCTAAAGCATCAGCCACACGTTGCCCTAAGGCATCATTGTCAAAAATATAGGTTTCCAAATCGATGCTGGTTTTAGCCAAGCCGATATCTGTCAGCAGCGCTGTGAAGTAAGCTTCTCCGGTTAAAAAAACCGTTTCTGATATGTGACGGTCCTTCATGGGGGGGTGGTAATCCGTTTTAAGGTGTCGATGATATGGTATAACGCATCAGCTGGTGAGTCAGTGAGGAAAATATGTTTTAAATCATCAGGATTGATTGTGCCGTTTTTTAATAGGGTTTTGCGTATGTAATCGACTAGGGGTGACCAATAGTCTGATCCCATCAATACTAAGGGAAAGTTTTTTATCTTGTGCGTTTGAATCAAGGTTGACATCTCAAACAACTCATCGAGTGTGCCAAAGCCGCCAGGTAGGGCAATAAATCCCGATGAATATTTGGTCAGCATGACTTTGCGCACAAAAAAATGGTTAAAAGTGATTCTTTTATCGACGTAAGGATTGGCGAGTTCTTCCTCGGGGGTTGCAAGATGAATATTGCAGCTGACGGAAAAACCATGGGCTTCTTGGGCGCCGCGGTTGGCGGCCTCCATAATGCCGGGACCGCCGCCGGTCATGACGGTTAAACCGGCTTCGGCTAGCATATAACCCATAGTGCGGGCAGTTTGATAGTAGCGATGGGTTTCAGGGAAACGCGCTGAGCCAAATAGGGTAATGCAGTTGTTTACTTTCCTGAAGGCATAAAAGCCGCGCATAAATTCATAAAATATCCGCAACGCACTCCACAAGCCGGTGCCAAAATTTTCAGTTCGGGTTAAAAACTTTTCATCTTGCAACTGATAATTCGGTTTTTGCAGGCAACCTTTTTTCGCAGTTTGCTTGGTTTTCTTGCTCCTTCTTTTGGCCATGAGGCTAAATCTCTTCCTTGTGGATAAATGCAGTTTAGCATTATAACCCTAAATGTGGGTGAGTAAGAATCTTAGTGATTGTGGTGGCGTAGGCTTTAGGTTAAGCACTGTAACTCCCTTGACACCCATGCCCTAACAGAGGTATTAAGGCAAAGCCTAAAATAGAGGATTAAACATGGGTATAGACAATGGTGACTTACCACGCGGGCGCGGCATCTATTTGCTGCCTAATTTGTTTACCTTGACCGCTTTGTTTGCGGGTTTTTATGCCATTGTGGCTGCGATGAAAGGTGTTTTTGATAATGCCGCCATCGCTTTATTTATTGCTATGGTGATGGATACATTGGATGGTCGCGTGGCGCGTCTGACACATACGCAGACGGCATTTGGGGCTGAGTTGGATAGTTTATCGGATATGGTATCGTTTGGGGTGGCGCCAGCGTTGATGGCTTATACCTGGGGGCTTAGTACGTTAGGCAAAGCAGGCTGGTTAGTAGCATTTCTCTTCACGGCAGGTGTGGCTTTGCGTCTTGCGCGCTTTAATACGCAAACCAACGTCAGTGATAAACGTTATTTTCGCGGTCTACCCTGTCCGGCAGGGGCGGCGGTAATTATCAGCTTGGTGTGGAGCATACAGGAATTGGATCTAAGCAATCACGGTATGCGTATATTGGTGGCGATTGTTACCGTCATTACCGCATTGCTGATGGTGAGCAATGTGCTTTATTACAGCTTTAAAGATTTTAACCTCAAGAACCGTGTGCCGTTTATCGTCATTATCCTGTTGGTGTTATTTTTCGTGTTGATTTCGGTTGATCCACCGCTAGTGTGGTTGGCCTTGTCAGTGGGCTTCATGCTGTCAGGACCTGTGCTTTGGGTATGGCGTTTTAAGCGCCACCGGTATGGCAAAAAATCTGGAAAAGGAGCAGATGAGGAATAAGTGGATCTCACCCCCTTTTTTCAAAGGGGTGAGAAACGGTTAACACTCTGGCACATTCACTGCCAATCCCCCCAACGAAGTTTCTTTATAAATCGTCATCATATCTTTGCCAATCTGTTGCATGGTCTGTATGACATTATCCAGGGAAACTTTATGCTGGCCGTCCTCAGCGAGTGCCAGGAAAGCTGCATTAATGGCTTTCACTGCGCCCATGGCATTGCGTTCGATGCAAGGAATCTGTACTAAACCTTTGGGTGGATCGCAAGGTAAACCTAAATTGTGTTCCATGCCGATTTCAGCAGCATTCTCTACTTGCGCAAGCGTACCGTTTAATACAGCTGCCAATGCACCTGCAGCCATAGAGCAGGCCACACCGACCTCGCCTTGGCAACCCACTTCAGCTCCCGAAATAGAGGCGCGTAATTTATATAAAATGGCGATGGCGCCGGCGGTGAGAAGAAAATCTATGATGCCTTGTTCGCCGTTTTGTTGTGGACAAAATTCTCGATAATACTGCAAGACTGCAGGAACGATGCCGGCGGCGCCGTTCGTGGGGGCGGTGACTATGCGTCCACCGGCGGCATTTTCTTCATTGACAGCCATGGCATAAACATTTAGCCAATTCATCGCATCAGGGTGATGGCTGCCAGGTTTACCCCGTGCGAGAAGTTTTTTATACAAAGCCGCTGCGCGACGTCGCACTTCTAAACCGCCTGGTAAAATACCTTCTGTGGAGCAGCCTTTGTGGATGCAGGCTGACATGGTATTGGCAATGTCTAACAATGCTTGATGGATTTGTGCTTCTGGACGGAATACCGCTTCATTGGCCAGCATCAATTGGCTGATGCTGAGGTTGTGTTGACGGCATAGTGATAGCAGTTCTTCAGCGGTTGAGAAGGGGTAAGGTACAGGTTGCAGGGCGGCCGCCTGATCGAACTGTGCTTCTGTTACAATAAAACCGCCGCCTATGGAGTAATAAGTTTGCGCATAGGCAATACTATCTTTGCCGGAAAATGCAGTAAAACGAAGACCATTGGTGTGCTTAGGTAATACTTCTTGTCGATAATACAGCAAATGGATTGCTTCAAAAAAAGAGATGCGGTGACTGCCAAGTAAATTTAGATAGCCACTGTCGCGAATATTCTGCAATTTTTCAGGAATGGTATCTGGATCTATGGTATCGGGTTGTTCTCCGCATAATCCCATGAGTAGGGCTTTGTCAGTGCCGTGCCCGCGGCCGGTTAAGGCTAACGAGCCGTATAAAGCAATTTGTATTTCAGTAATATGAGGCAGAATATTTTGACTTTTTAACTGCTCGACAAACTCGCGAGCTGCTTTCATGGGGCCAACGGTGTGCGAGCTGGAGGGGCCTATGCCGATTTTAAAGATTTCAAATATGCTGATATACATGAGGAGAGTTTAGCCAAAAAAATAGTAGTGCTCAAATATTTTTCATGATTATTTGGTTGATATAACTTAAATTTCCGCCAAATTACCTTTCTGCTCCAACCATAGCTTCCGGTCGCTGGCGCGTTTCTTAGCCAATAACATATCCATCAGGTCTTGAGTTTGATCGTCACTCACCTGCAATTGTACCAAGCGGCGGGTATCAGGAGACATGGTGGTTTCGCGAAGTTGTGAGGGATTCATTTCTCCTAAACCTTTAAAGCGTTGGATGTGCACGCTACCTTTCTTTTTCTCCGCGGCAATGCGATCTAAAATACCCTGTTTTTCCTCATTATCCAACGCGTAAAATACCTCTTTGCCAATATCAATGCGATACAAAGGTGGCATGGCCACATACAGGTGTCCGGCGTTGACGACAGGGTAGAAGTGTTTGAAAAACAATGCACATAGGAGTGTCGCAATATGCATACCATCGGAGTCAGCATCGGCCAGAATGCAGATACGATTATAGCGTAAGCCGGTCAGATCATCGACGCCTGGGTCAACGCCAATGGCGACAGCGATATCATGGATTTCTTGTGACGCCAACACTTGTGAGGACTCCACCTCCCAGGAGTTAAGAATTTTACCGCGCAATGGCATAACTGCCTGAAATTCTCGGTCTCTTGCCTGTTTGGCAGAGCCGCCAGCCGAGTCGCCTTCTACTAAAAATAGTTCACTCTGTGATGAATCTTGGCTGGTGCAATCCGCTAATTTGCCAGGAAGGGCAGGTCCAGCCGTAACTTTTTTTCGTAGTACTTGTTTGCTGGCGCGACTGCGTTGCTGTGCGTTTTGAATAGCAAGCTCAGCCAAAGCCTCACCTGCGGCCACATTTTCATTCAGCCATAGACTGAAAGTATCTTTCACGACACCGGTCACGAATGCAGCGCATTGTCTTGACGTCAAACGTTCTTTGGTTTGCCCGGAAAACTGTGGATCACGTATTTTGACTGATAATACATAATTGCATTGATCCCAGATATCTTCGCTGGATATTTTAATGCCGCGCGGCAATAATTTGCGAATTTCACAGAATTCACGTAATGCTTCAAGTAACCCAGTGCGGAAGCCGTTCACGTGCGTGCCGCCTTGTATGGTGGGGATGAGATTGACGTAACTTTCAGTGACCACCACGCTATCTTCGGGCAACCAAGTGACTGCCCAGTCTACTTTTTCGGTATTGCCAGCGGCTTGGCCTAAAAACGGTTCTTCCGGCAGGCGTACGCTGTCACTTAAGGCATCTACCAGGTAATCTCTTAATCCATCTTCATAAAACCAAGTTTCAGTTTCACCATTGGCTTCTTGCGTGAAGCGCACAGTTAATCCCGGGCAGAGCACCGCTTTGGCGCGTAGTAGGTATTTTAAAGGGGCAATAGCAAATTTGGCTGAATCAAAATATTTGGCGTCTGGCCAGAAGCGGACGCTGGTGCCTGTCTCAAATTTTCCACAAGTACCCGTCACTTTTAAGGGTGCATCAGGTTCGCCGCCTTTGAATGACATGAAATGGGTTTTGCCATCGCGTTTGACCTTAACCTCTAGTCGTTTGGATAGGGCGTTGACTACAGATATACCCACACCGTGCAAGCCGCCGGAAAACTGATAATCTTTATTGGAAAATTTTGCGCCAGCATGTAGCCGCGTCAAAATTAATTCCACACCGGAAATTTTTTCTTCGGGATGAATGTCGACGGGCATGCCGCGGCCGTCATCGATCACCTCCAGGGAACCGTCGCTGTATAAAATGACATCAAGGTGTTTAGCAAAACCAGCGACGGCTTCGTCCACGCTGTTATCCACGGCTTCCATCGCTAAATGGTTGGGATTGTGGGTATCAGTATACATACCCGGGCGGACGCGGACGGGATCGAGGCCGCTTAGGACTTCAATAGACTCAGCGGAATATTTGCGAGAGGTTGGATCTGCCATGGAAACACACCAGTGATTAAATAATTATTAAAATCTTAGCTTAGTAAAATTGTTTTTACTAGCGGTTGTCAGGCAAAAGCCAAAAATACGCTTTTCAGCAGTCTGGTAGGGATGAGGCTTCTTTAGAGATGAAATAAATGGCTTATCTTATGGATAAAAGCTACCATACCCACCCCTAAGAAATTCAAGGTGAGCTTTGCTAAGAATATCTTTTTTGCTATTGCTAGCATTTACCAGCTTTGTTCAAACCATCTACGCTGACACGCTGGATAAAATTAATCATATTGTTATTATCTATCTGGAAAATCGTAGTTTCGATAATCTTTACGGCTTGTTTCCTGGTGCAGAGGGTGTACAAGGTTTAACGCCCGCGCAATATCAGCAGGTGGATAATGATGGCAAGCCATTTAGCCAGCTACCGCCGGTGTGGAAGAATAGCAGGGGAGATATTGATCCAGCATTCAGTGGCAAACCACCATTACCCAACCGCCCATTTCAATTGAATGCACCGCCGTACAATTTAGCGTTGAACATGCCAAGTCATGATCTGACGCATCTATTTTATGTCAATCAAGAACAGATTAACCATGGCAAAAACAATCGTTTTGCCGCTGCTTCAAACGCAGGTGGTTTAGTGATGGGTTACTATGATGGCTCCAGCATGAAATTATGGCAGTTGGCGCGGCAATATACGCTGGCGGATCATTTTTTTATGGGAGCTTTTGGTGGTTCTTTTCTTAACCATTTTTGGCTAGCCTGTGCTTGTGCGCCAGAGTTTCCAGGTGCGCCTGCTAAATTAATTGCTAAGCTTGAAGATGACGGTGTGACTTTAAAGCGAGGATTTTTCTCTCATGGTAGCGCGATGGATGGTCCGCCGAGCTTTAGTCGTACTGGACCCATCACGCCAGATTTGTATGCGGTGGATGCAGTCCAACCGCCTTATCAACCGAGTAAAATACCGCCCGCCCCGGGTGGTGACCCGCGTTTTGCAGATCCTTCACAATATCCGCTGCCACCGCAGACGGCTAAAACCATTGGCGATGCTTTATCTGAGAAAGGCATCAGCTGGGCATGGTATACCAATGATTTCAACCGGGCAGTTGCGGAGTATAGCCAACCCGCAGAGGTAAGAGAAAAAGCGTCGCATCAGGTGAAATTTTCCACGCATCACCTACCGTATAATTATTTTAAAAACTATGCGCCAGGCACCAAAGCTCGTGCCGAACATCTCAAAGATTTGCAGGATTTGCTGGCTGCAATCAAAGCAGGCACTCTGCCGCAAGTGGTATTTTATAAACCGGATGGCATATTTAGCCAACATCCTGGAATGGACAACATTGTGGAAGGAGATGCCCATGTTGCCGATCTGGTAGCGCAAATTCAGAAAAGTCCGCTATGGAATAGTACACTCATCATCATAACCTATGATGAAAATGGCGGCTTTTGGGATCATGTGCCGCCACCCAAGGGCGATCGTTTTGGACCGGGTACACGTATTCCGGCGATTTTAATCTCACCGTATGTTAAAAAAGGTTTCGTCGATCATACGCAATATGATACGACTTCTATTTTAAAGCTGATTACTCGGCGCTTTGGTTTGGAGCCGCTGCCAGGGTTGCGGGCTAATATGGGGGATTTGACTGAGGCTTTGGTTGAATAGAAGCGAGTAAATCCTTAAACCTATCCCACAACAGCTGCGGTGTAATTTCCAACATGCATAACGGTTCAGCATGTACCTCATTGCCATAGTGACAGCGATGCCGATAGCACAAGGTGCAGACAAAAGGGGATACCAAGTGTTGTTGATGTAAGCCAATTGTTCCAGTTAAGTCTTTGCTCGTCGGTCCGTACAAGGTAATAGCTGGCACATTTAATGCTGCAGCCAAATGACTCAATCCCGTGTCGCTACAGATCGCGCCTGCCGAACCAAGTAGAATTCGCGCCTGTTCTGATAGTGTACAAAACGGTAATACTTGTGCGTTAGCCAAGCCTTGGCAAATATGCATCGCCCGTTCTTCTTCCGCTTTATTGCCCCAGGGTAGCAACACATTAAAACCTGCATTTCCTGCGATAGTCACTAATTCGCGCCAAGCCTGTTCTGGCCACATTTTGGTTGGCCAGCTGGCATTATGTACAAAAACGAGGTAGCGTTTGGGTAACTCAAAAGACAAGGCAGGAAAGGGGTAATCCTTGATGCCATAATCTGGGGGGGTATTGGGATAGGGGTAATTGAAGGCTCCCGCAAATAATAAACGCAAGCGGGTAATCGCATGCAGGTTTCTATGGGCAAAATGGCGCTTTTGATAAGCTAAAGACACCAGCCGTTCTCGGCTAGATACTCGATCAAGGCCATGACGCACGCCTTTGGCTAAGAGTGTAACCGCAGCACTTTTCAAGGAGGATTGCCCATCAATCACTAGGTCATAGCGTTCTTCACGCACGCTACTCAAGAATGTTTGAATTTCCTTGTTTTTAAGCGATTGCCAGAAATTTTTACGCCATTTACGGTGGGAGGTTGGAATGATTTTGTTAACCGCCGGATGCCATTTGGCGACATCAGCAAAGCTTTTCTCAATCACCCAATCGAAGGATAAGCCCGGTATGGCGCGGCTGGCATCGGTAAGGGCGGGTAGCGCATGGATTAGGTCGCCCATAGAAGTGAGTTTTATAAATAGCGCACGCATGAATCAGTCTCGGGGAATAAAGCAAACTTACAGTTTAGCATGTGCTTGAAAAGCGGAGAATCTCTTTGTAGTCATCCCGACATGGATGCCAAGACGATACCTGCTGTGAGCTGTCCGCGCTTCCAGGTACAACTTTACAATTTTACCAACCTGTCTAATAATGCTGGCTAGTCACCTATCCTGGAACTTCATGGCCACGCCCGACTTAAGTGTAATTATCATTACCAAAAATGAAGCACCACGTATTCGGCGTTGCCTTGAATCTGTCCGTTTTGCTTCCGAAATTATCGTCTTAGATTCCGGTAGTACGGATAATACGGTTGCGATTTGCCAAGAATATACCGATAAAGTGTATACGACCGATTGGCCTGGATTTGGGCTGCAGAAAAATCGTGCACTGGAAAAAGCCCAGGGTCAGTGGGTATTGGCAATTGATGCAGACGAGTGGGCTGATGAGGCGTTGTGTACTGAAATAATGGCAGCTATTTCTGCAAATGATTCATCAGTTAATGCCTTTGCTATACCGCGGCGTACCAAATACCTAGGTTATTGGGTTTATCATGGTGATGTGGGCAGAGATAAAGTTATCCGCCTATTTCGTCGAGGACAGGCACGATTTAGTGAAAAGGTGGTACATGAAAATCTAGTTGTCGATGATAATCGCGTCGGTCAGCTAAAGCACCATTTGTATCATGATTCTTACCGCACCATAGAAGAACTGCAGGAGCGGATGAATACCTATACCACCTTGAGCGCGCAAATACGTTATCAAAACGGAAAACGCTCCTCCCTGACTAAAGCCGTGACACATGCTATCTGGGCATTTGTTAAAGCCTATTTTGTGCGGGGTGGTTTTCTGGATGGTCGTATCGGGTTTATAGTGGCAGTATCCAGTGCCGAAAGTAGTTATTATCGCTATTTAAAATTATTATGGCTAGAGCAGCCTAAAATATAGGGTCTGTTGACAATTCGCTAGGGTTTATGCGAGCCATAGTAGAATTGTCAACAGACCCTAGAATAAACGGAGAATCCATCTCATGATTATACACCCTAAAGTTCGTGGCTTTATCTGTACAACCGCGCATCCTGTCGGCTGTTTTAAGGCGGTTGAAGAGCAAAGTAATTATGTTAAATCGCAGGGCGCATTGCGCGGCCCTAAGAATGTCTTAGTCATAGGTGCATCGACCGGCTATGGACTGGCTAGCCGCATTCAAGCTACTTTTGGTGCAGGCGCAAACACAATTGGCGTGTTCTATGAGCGTGAAGCCGATGCCAAACGCACAGCCACTGCCGGTTGGTATAACACGGCTGCATTTGAAAAACTTGCGCATCAGAATAATTATTACGCCAAAAGTATTAATGGCGATGCTTTTTCCAATGAAATAAAGCAGCAAACAGCTGATTTGATTCGTCGTGATCTAAAGCAGGTTGATCTGGTGATTCATAGTTTGGCATCTCCCAGGCGTACCCACCCGGATACCGGTCAGGTATTTTCTTCTGTGTTAAAGCCTATAGGTCGGCCGTTTACCAGTAAAACGGTTGATCCATTTCGCGGTGAGGTTAAGGAAATTACACTGGAACCGGCAACGCCTGAAGAAGTGGCAGAAACGATTGAAGTTATGGGTGGTGAAGATTGGGAAATGTGGATGGATTTTCTGGGTCGTGAGAATTTGTTGGCGGATGGTGTGACTACTGTAGCATACACTTACATTGGACCAGAATTGACACATCCCATTTATAAAGACGGCGCGATTGGCAAAGCCAAGCAGCATTTGGAATTAACTGCGCAAAAACTGCAGCAGAAATTAGGCGCGCGTAATGGAAGGGCGGTGGTATCCGTCAATAAAGCTTTGGTGACACAGGCCAGTGCAGCTATACCGGTAGTTCCTTTGTATATTTCTCTTTTATTTAAAATCATGAAACAAAATGGCACACATGAAGGTTGTATTGAGCAGATTCATCGTCTGTTTAATGATTATCTTTATGCGCCACAATCTCAGCCATTGGATGTTGAAGGGCGCATTCGTTTGGATAATTTTGAAATGGCGCCGGAAGTGCAAAAGGAAATTGCACAATTATGGCCAAAGGTCACGTCGGAAAATTTGGAGCAATTAACGGATATTGCAGGTTATCGCGATGATTTTTATCGTTTGTTTGGTTTTAATTTTAGCACTGTGGATTATGATGCGGATGTGGATCCTGAGGTGGGGATAGATTCGATTACGGCGCAGGCAGTGGCTTGAGAAAACTGTCATCCCGAGAAAGAATTGTCATCTTCGCTGCGCGCCATTAGTGTCTGGGGAAATAGCCACTTTTTGGATGGCATCCTCCTTCTCCCCTTGTGGGAGAAGGAGGATGCTGGACACTAGTGCGCTACGCTCAGGATGACAATCCTAGACAAGATGAGAATTCCATAAACTAACGAGCATTCGACCTATGAGTAGCCTATGAAAAATATACCATCAGCCCATCAGATACCCTATTTCATCAAGTATTTCATAATCCTCGCCAGCACAGTACTCACTTGCTACGTATTGGTCATTTCAAAACCGATTCTTAATTCATTATTGCCTGCCTGCATTTTTGCCCTATTGCTAAGACCATTTTGTGTACGATTGGAGAGACTGAAAATCCCCCGTTCACTGAGCACAGTATTATCTATTCTATTAGTTTTAATCCTATTTGCCGGACTATCATTTTTCTTTTCAACCCAGGTTGGCAGTATCACTTCCAATATGGATTCATTGGTCAATACATTCACTTCCCTGTTTGATAAATTACAACAATGGACATCACATCAATTTGGCATACAGCCGCAAGAACAGATTGCCTATATTAAAAGTTCTCTGGTATCACTGTTAAAAAACAGTTCGACTTTTTTCAGCTCTACTTTGTCGGCGACGGCGGGATTTTTTACGGCGTTTTTTCTTTTTCTGTTGGCGCTATTTTTCTTCCTCTATTATCGAACATTTTTATTATCGTTTTTATATCAGTTGTTTCGTAAAGAACATCATAAGCGCGTTACGGCAGTTGTCGCCCGCGTTGAAGTCGTGGTGAGAAAATATATTCTCGGTCTGTTTCTAGTGATTCTCACCATGGCGACTTTGAATACGGTTGGCTTATTGTTATTGGGAATAAAACACGCGGTATTTTTTGGTGTATTGGCAGCCTTGCTGACGATTATTCCCTATGTCGGTATTCTGATAGGTTCAACATTGCCCATATTGTTTGCTTTAGCAACAACGGATTCTTTGTGGTACCCCATTGGCGTATTATTGATATTTGTGTTCGTGCAATTTTTAGAAGGAAATTTCATCACGCCAAATATTATTGGTAACCAAGTCAGTATTAACCCCTTCGCTGCTATTTTAGGTTTGTTTATTGGTGGAATGTTACTGGGTGTGATTGGTGTAATATTTGCTTTGCCGATTTTAGCTATTCTGAAAGTGATTTGCGATGAGATAGACTCTTTAAAACCGATTGGCTATGTGCTGGGTAATCCTTCTACTGTGCCTGGTAGGAAAAGAAAATCGCTGAGAGTTAGAGCAGAAAAAAACTAAGGATTTTGTTAAATAAGTTTTTAATGGTTCTAAATTCTAATGATGCCGGTTGAAAAATTGCCTTCTGGCTGTAAATTGATCCAGCGATATCCAGGTGTGAGAGAAGTATCAATGGCGAATTTTTCGACTTGAGGCACAAATTGTACTGAGGTGGCGGGCGCGCCTAGAAAGTGAATGCCTTGATGTATGGCCTGAAATTCCTGATGGATATGACCGAATAAAACCAGGCGCACTTGTGGGAAAGAATATAGGCTTGTTAAAAATTGTTGGTCATTAATGACTTTGACGGCATCCATATAGCAACCCACGGCAACTGGAGGATGATGCATAACAATTAAGGCGGGTAAGTTAGGATGGCGGATCAAGCATTGCTTTAAATGTTTGAAATCTACGCTGCCGATAAAACCATCGTCTAGACCGGGTGCGGTAGAGTCTAATAAGACAATTTGCCAGCCGTTGATTAAAATCGTGCGATCAGCAGATAAATTCGTGGATTTTAAGCCAATACTTGCATTGTCGATATCATCATGATTGCCTTGAACCCAATAAACCGGGCAATGCATTGCCGAGACAGTTTTAGCTAAACGCTGATAAGACAACAAAGAACCATCTTGGGATAAATCACCGCTCATCACCAACAATTCGGGTTGCTGTTGCTGGACATGTCCTAGTACTGCTTCAAGAGCAGCTTGCGTGTTGATTTCATCCAAACAGTTATTGGCATTGGCGTATAAATGTAAGTCAGATATTTGAATGAGCTGGGTCATGGCGTGAGTCTTTCTGGTGTTAGCCATTTAGCCCTGACTTCGTCTTTGTGCAGCTGAAACCATAATAAAGCCATTAGACAAATAGCATTCTTAATTTCACCGCGGTGCATGCGTTCTAAAGCTTCTTGGGTATCAACTACCAATACACGAATATCTTCATTTTCGTGAGGCAGACCGTGTATGCCCCCAGCGCCCCTTGCGTCAACTTCGGCGATAAATAAAGAGACGTGTTCATTCGAGGCACCAGGGCTAGCCCAATAGTTAAAAATGGGTAGGATATTTCGTGGGGTTAAACCCGCTTCTTCTTTCATTTCACGGTGCACTAGCGCTTCGGGTGTTTCTCCTTCTTCTAGCAATCCGGCGACAATCTCAATTAACCAGGGATTATCATCTTCTAACGCGCCAACGCGAAATTGCTCCAGCAAAACAATTTTGTCTAAAATGGGATCATAAGGTAGGGCGGCGGCGGCATGATGGCGTATGACCAATTCACGTGAAAATAATTCGCTTAAGCCGCCGGCAAACAATTTATGCTGCAAAGTATAACGTTTAACCTGGATGAAGCCATTATGCAATAGCGATTCTTCCTGTATTTTCACATCATTTTTGTTCATAGATGCCTCTTTAGGTTTACCTTGGTTCTTTCCTGTCGTAATATGCGCACCAGGTGCGAGTGATGCTACTGTATGTATTGATAGTTCAACATCCTAACCGTATAGTAACAAAATTTGTAATTGCTCACTCCCTATTTAGACGTCGTCCCGTCATGGATGACGGGACGACGTGTCCTTTTAAACAAAGGTGAGCAGTTATCAAGGTGTGTGGCATTTGTCTGCACAACCCTCCACAAGGAAAGGCGGGGGGAAGAGACAGGAAGTTCAATGAGGTTTTTATGAATAAACGCATAGTCAGCTTTGTTTTGATAACAGGCTTATTCTCCTGGTCATTGCCTGGTTTCGCGGTCGATTTAATGCAGGCCTTTCAGCAGGGCTTAAATTATGACCCGACCTTCAAGGCCGCTGAAGCACAATATCTGGCAACTTATGAGCTCATTCCGATTACCCGCGGTGCGCTGCTGCCGCAAATAACGGCAACAGGTTACTTGGCGCGCATACACGAAGATATCGATTTTTTAGGGAATCAAAAGTTTTACGATACCTCAACTCAATATAACATCTCAGCCAATCAGGCGCTTTTTAATTATAAAGACTGGGCATTACTGCAAAATGCCAGGGCGCAATCTAAACAAGCCTTTGCCAGCTATAATGCGGCTTTGCAAGATTTAATGGTGCGCGTAGCCAATGCGTACTTCAGTGTATTGCAGGCTTATGATGAGTTGTTGGCGACAGAAGCTAACAAGCGCTCTTTAGCGCAGCAATTACACCAAACGCAAGAGCAGTATAAAGTCGGTTTAATCGCCGTGACTGGTGTAGAGCAGGTGCGAGCCAGCTATGATTTAGCGATTGCCCAGGAAATTGTCAATCAGAATACCGTAGCGGATAAACTGGAAGAATTACGTGCTATCACTGGGGTGTTTTATACGCGCTTAGCAGGGATCAAGATTAATTTACCGTTGGTAACGCCTGAACCGAATGATATCAATGAATGGGTGGCTGTTGCGGTGGGGCAGAATTACACCTTGCAGTCGGCTTTTTATGCCATGATTGCCGCACAACAAAATGTGAAAGTGCAGCGCGCCGGACATTTTCCAGTCATTACTGGGCAAGCAAGTTACGCCTATGATAATGAATCTGCCAACCCATTGGGTATTGGGACAGGCGTGGGTAATACCCTGGTTCCTCAAACGACACGTCTTGCTACCATTGCTGTGAATGCAACCCTGCCAGTCTTTACCGGCGGCACTGTCACCGCACAGACTAACCAAGCTGCATGGCAATATGCTGAAGCGGCTGCACAACGTGAGCAAACCTACCGTAATGTGGCCACACAGACACGAGAATCGTTTTTAGGGGTTATTTCTGGCATCAGCAAAATTAATGCCGACCTGCAATCCATTCGATCTAATGAAAGTTCATTGTCATCAACCAAAGCTTCTTACACGGTAGGTACAGCAACGATTGTGGATGTGTTGCAGCAGCAATTCAATTTATACAGCGCTCAGACACAGTACGCTGTCGATCAATATAGTTATATCATCAGCACCCTGGCTCTCAAGCAAGCGGCAGGTACTTTGAGTATTAACGATATGCATTTGGTTAATGGCTGGTTAGGTAAGCCGATAGATTTTACTAAATTTAATTTTAACGCCAAACCTATTCAATACGCCTCTGACACTTTGCCAAAAACACCGGCACCACCTTCTAATTATAATCCTGATGCTTTGGGGGAACCGCAACAAACTCCACCGGCGGCGATTAAGTATCCGGGTAGTGACACGACGTCAACAACGACAACAGGGCATACGGATTATGATTATAAAGGAGATGAGGGCACTAAAAGCTCTTCGAGTTCTTCAGTATCCACTACGCATTCCAATGTGAATTCCAACTCTGACTCCAACTCTAATACAACAACACCAGTAGCGAATCAAAAAATGAGCCATAAAAAGAAAGTGGAGCATTCTAAATTGACGCATGCACATAAGCATACGCAGCAGTATAGTGCAGGTTAGATATCAAACTCCTAGGCGCTGTATTCCCTTCTCCCCTTGTGGGAGAAGGTGCCGAAGGGCGGATGAGGGGTAAGTTTGCAGTAGCTATAAAAGCCAATCTAAGCGCACCCCTCATGCCCTAGCGGGCACCTTCTCCCACAAGGGGAGAAGGAGGAGTTATAGAAAACTCATTTATTCAACAAAGCCCCCATCCTGCAAGGAGATTCCTCGGTCAAGACGGTAGAGAGAATACAGTGCCAGAGGAGGTTGCAGTGCTGCCCAGAGAGATAAAAGCCCCCAATCAAACCTGATAATAAAAACACAAAACCGTATCCCAGTTACCCTCTACAGTAAATACCCTCCTTAAAGGCATTTTCAACGTCGGAAACGGGCGCAAGCTCAGTACCTGACGTACTTGTGGCTCCTGGTTAATTCTATTGCCGACAATTTCTAATAATTCCGGCGTGAAACAAGTCGAACAAGCAAAAATAATCGTCGCATCCATCCAAGAGGTCTTCATAAAGTCGCTGCAAATAAATGTTAATTCTCGACCGTTTTCCCAAAAAAACGGGTAGTCGCTGGCCACCTGTTGTGCAACTTTTTGCGCTTGGGCATCTAATATGGGTAACGCCTCAATGCCAACGACCTTTGCGACATCTGATTCCAAAAACACTTGCAGAGCCAGCTTACCAATCCCCGATCCCAAGTCTAAAAAAATATCAGAGGGCGAGTGTTGCATTTCTTTGATAACTTTCTTCACGCTGTAATAAAGTAATTCACCATAGACAATGCAGACCCCGGTTTGTGCGCGCGATTCCCTTTCGTGATGCGAATACGGGAAAAATGCCTGCGTATCCTGATAGACTTTTGCTAAATACCCCTGATATAGTTCATCATCCGCGATTAAGGACATATTTAACCCCATGTTGTTGGAAAAACGTTTAGCACTTTTTAAAGCTTCTCTTGCAGAGAAAAATGTCGTTCTGCCCCTGCATTCATTTCGCAGTGAATACAATCGTCTGATATTTAAGCGGCGCGCATTGGAATTTATTATCAGCACCCTGCTATTTTATGGTGGCCAGCAGTTTCTTATTGCCAATGCTTTTTTTGCGCCCATGTGGCTTACTACCGGAGCCGCCCTCGCGGCGATATTTCTGCGCGGGAACTTCCTGTTGTTGGGTATTTTCGCCGGAACGCTAATTGCTTATTTGGCTAATCACCTATCGTGGGATATCAGTCTTCTTTTAAGTTTAATATTTGTTATTTACATTTACTTGATGCGTAAACTCGCATTTCTCACCATTGGTCCAATCGTACCCCTATATAACAATGCGGTTCTATGGAAGTTTTACGCCTTAATCGCCGTGCTCAGCGCTGTGTACAGTTATGTGTTTTTTACCTTAATGGTGTTAAAAAGTCTAAGCGGTCTTTTGTTCTTTTGGGTATTTATGGGGTGGCTAGCGCAAATTAATGGGATATTATGTGTTACTTTAATTTGTCTGGTGTTTGATCCTTATGTTATGTACCGTCATTTTCATAAAGTGCGATTGTGGTCGATTTTAGCAGTGGTTATTGTGATCTGTCATTTGTTTTATTTTTTTGTGCCTGCGGGAATACCCAGCTTGGTTTTATCCATCCTATTTTTTGCAATTTTTTGTGTCTATGCTAAGTATTTTGGCAAAGTTGCAACTTGTACTATGTTGCTAGGGGTTTCGGTGATTTATTTAGGCGGTATTACGGCGCCGTTTCATCTCTTTCATGCAAACTCTTCCGAGTTACAGGTCATGGTCACATTGGCTTTATTTACGCTTTCGGCCATGCTGAGCATCAGTATCGCCACCGCAATCCGCACACCGACTTTTAATAATCCATGAGCCAACTCCATTCTCCTTATTTGCAATTCTCTCGGCAAGCCTGGCAACAATTTCGTCAAGATACGCCATTGACCTTGAGCGAAGCCGATCTTGAAGAGCTGAAAGGACAAAATGAACCGATTTCGCTACAAGAAGTGATAGAAATTTACCTGCCATTATCACGATTATTGAATCTATATGTAGCAGCAACCCAGGATCTTTATAAAGTCACCACGCGTTTTCTCGGTCATCCTGAGCCGAAAGTACCGTATCTGATCGGCATTGCTGGCAGTGTGGCCGTAGGCAAAAGCACGACGTCACGTATCCTGCGGGCATTGTTGTCGCGCTGGCCTAATCATCCGCACGTCGTGTTGGTGACTACCGATGGCTTCATCTATTCCACAGCCACCTTGGAAAAACATAATTTATTGAATCGTAAAGGTTTCCCGGAAAGTTACAACTTGCGCGCCTTGATTAGCTTTCTTGCTGATTTAAAAGCCGGCAAAGCCAATTTAAATGTGCCAGTTTATTCGCATCACCATTACGATATTATTCCCAATACTTTTCAGGTGGTAGACAGACCCGATATTGTCATTGTGGAAGGATTAAATGTGCTGCAAGTACCGCAGCTGCGAAAAACTAGCCAATCGCAGTGGTTTGTTTCCGATTTTTTTGATTTTACGATTTATGTGGATGCCGATACGCAAGTGATTAAACAGTGGTATAAAGACCGCTTTATGACTTTCCGTGCTAAGGCGCGAGATGACAAGGAAGCATTCTTTTATCAATTTGCGCAATGGGATGAGTCAGAGGCTCTAGCGTTTTGCGACAAGATATGGACGGAAATCAATGAGCGTAATCTGCATGAAAATATACTGCCGATTAAGCGGCGTGCGCGTCTCATTTTAGAAAAAGCCAGCGATCATTCAGTGCAGAAGGTTTATTTGCGGAAGTTGTAGAAACAATCTTCAAATAAAGTTCAGCTAGCGCAGGTAAACTGACAAGGGATGAGACCGACAGCGAGGCGTATCACTTTTGAGGCATTACGCCCCGCGATCAATCCACCCTCCGTCAATCTACCCCGCCTATTGTTCTTAAACCCACAGTTTTTAAAGCCGGCAACGTGTTGCCCCGCCTCCCGAATACATCAGGCATTGAGGGTTGACTCAAGGAGCGACGTTGTTTTGCTGCAGGCGTCCGGCCAGGGCAAAAGATAGCTTTTGAAAAGTGGCAAAGAGTACAAAAAGGAATGCGACACGGATGCGTCTTGGTGTAAAATGACATGGTCTGATGAACCTCCAAGGTGGTTTATCGGGAAGTGACCCCCCTCTGTGCCCTAACACATGGGGGTTGCGCCTATTTATATATAAAAAATAGGCAAGCGGTATTATCGGCCTAATATTTCTTGAAAGCAATATCTTGTTTAAGGTTTCTTTAATCAGTCTATCGTCATTGCCAGTTTCCATTAATAAATTCCCTGTATTGCCCCACTCAATCCTTTTTGCTAGTGTTAACAAATGATAGTCACTGGGAGACGCCTGTGCCGCGCTATTTAGATCCTAAAACAGATATCGTGTTTAAAAAAATCTTTGGCCAAAATCCAAAAATATTAAAAAGCTTCCTCAACGCGGTATTGCCCTTACCGGCCGGGGGTCTTATTGTCAGTTTGGAATATTTAGCCAATGAGCAAGTTCCAGTCATTCCCGCATTTAAATTCACCGTAGTCGATGTGAAATGCACGGACGAGCAAGGCCGGGTATTTATCGTTGAAATGCAAATTCAATGGGCTGCCAGTTTTAAACAGCGTCTATTATTTAATGCCAGCAGAGCCTATGTGCACCAGCTGGAAAAGGGAGAGAATTATGAATTGCTCAAACCGGTTTATGGTCTGGGCTTAATTAATACCAGTTTCGATCCTGACGAAGATCATTGGTACCATCACTATAAAATCGTCAATGTTGAGAAGCCACAAGTGGAGATTAAAGATTTACAATTAATCTTTATCGAGCTGCCTAAATTTCGAGCGAAGAATTATCGGGAAAAAAAATTACAGGTGTTATGGTTGCGTTTTATTTCGGAGCTAAATGAAAAGGTTAATCAGGTTCCGCCTGAGTTGTTGGAAGTGGCTGAAATTAAGCAAGCACTGGAATTGGCTGAAGAGGCTGCCTATACGCCGGTTGAACTGGATGACTATAATCGTTATTGGGATGCAGTCAGTGTGGAGAAAACCTTAATCAGTGATGCGCTAAGACGCGGGGAAGCGATGGGTCGAGCAGAAGGTGTGCATGCATCTCATCAATTACTAGCGCGCAAGTGGTTGTCTAAAGGCATGACTTTAGAAGAAATTGCCAAGTTGCTGGATTTATCATTGGATGAAGTTGCCGCGTTGCTGAATTAAGATTTTGGATAAATACGAATCATGCGCTCACTTTGGAAGAACCATGTCGATCTTTTGCGTTGGCTCATGATCGCATTGCTTTTCATCTCTTTACCAGCCTTTTCCTGGGATGCCACCGGGCATCGTGTGATTGCCGCTATTGCCTACTCGCAGCTGACACCCGAGGTAAAGCGTAGAGTCGATCATTTAACTGCGTTCAATGATAAAGGTTACCCATCCTTGTCGCGGTTTTTATATTTGGCGGTAGAGCCGGATAAGTGGCGGCAAAGCGATGGTGGTGAATCTGCTTCTTGGCATTATCTTGATACGCCTTGGCGTATCGACGCCACCCCTGTTATCACAGTAACCACTCCCAATCTCCTTTCCAGTCTGCAAGAAAATGTCAATATTTTGAGCAGTGATCAAGCCTCAGCTGCGCAAAAAGCAAGAAGCTTAGCTTATGTGCTACACTTGGTTGGAGATGCTCACCAGCCATTGCATTGCATCAACCGGATAAGTCGGCAGTTTCCCCAAGGGGACCGAGGCGGTAATCTGTTTCCGATTCAGGATAACCGAGTCACCAATTTGCATGCATTTTGGGATGAAGGTGCGATATGGCTTGTGCCCTTGAGTCAGCGCTATCCGCTAAGTAATAAAAATGTCCTGCGCTTGGCGCGGCAATTGCAAAAGCACTACCCTGTGGCGGTTTTTGCAGAAAAGGCACAAGATAAGACCCTCAGTGATTGGACAGCACAATGCTATGCAATTGCTAAGGAAAAGGTGTATCAATTAGCACCGAATACCAAGCCCTCCGCGCAGTATCGTGTGCAGGCAGCGGCTATTGTAGCGGAACAATTGACATTGGCCGGTTATAGGTTGGGTAATCTTTTAAATAGCTTACTGGTAAAGGATTCACAATGAATTTACTAAAACAACTCAATTTAGACACAGAAAACTCAGGGGTGAGCACAGGTATTTCTGGATGGTTGCCTGTGCATTCGGGACAGATGCTATCTTCAATTAATCCTGCAACCGGCGCAGTGATTGCCAAGGTAAAAACCGCGAGCCATGAAGATTATGCGGCCGTCATTGCTGAATCCGTGCGTGCTTTTGCAAAATGGCGTTTAGTGCCTGCGCCGCAGCGTGGTGAGCTGGTGCGCCTTATTGGTGAAGAACTGCGTGCTAACAAAGATGCGTTGGGTTCTTTGGTTGCGCTGGAAATGGGTAAAATTAAACAGGAAGGTGATGGCGAAGTACAAGAAATGATCGATATGGCCGATTTTGCCGTTGGCCAATCGCGGATGTTGTATGGCAAAACCATGCATTCAGAGCGCGCTTTGCATCGCATGTATGAACAATGGCAGCCGTTGGGCCCAATTGGCGTTATTTCAGCATTTAATTTTCCGGTGGCGGTGTGGGCGTGGAACGCTTTTATTGCTGCGATCTGTGGCGATACGGTGATCTGGAAGCCGTCGCCAAAAACCCCTTTATGCGCGATTGCCGTACAGAAAATCTGCGAGCGTGTGATGGCGCGAGCCGGCCATGAGGGCGTATTTTCGTTATTTATCACCCAGGATGATACGTTGGCTGCAGAATTTGTTGCCGATTCCCGTTTACCGTTGATTTCATTTACGGGTTCGGTGCCGGTGGGTCGCAAAGTCAATGAAATTGTCGCCAAGCGTCTGGGCAGGTCCTTGTTGGAATTGAGCGGGAATAATGCGGTTATTATTGATGAATCGGCGGATTTGCAGCTGGCTATTCCGGCTATTGTGTTTGGCGCGGTGGGTACGGCAGGTCAGCGTTGTACTTCACTCAGGCGACTTTTGGTGCATCAATCGTTATATGAACCTTTGATCGCTAAACTCATTCATGCTTATAAAAAAATTCCGATTGGTGATCCATTACAGCCCAATGTGCTGATGGGTCCGCTGATCGATCAAGCAGCAGTAGAAAATTATCAATCTGCACTTTCGAAAGTAAGGGAGCAAGGCGGGGAGATTTTGTATGGTGGTCGTATTATTTCTGGTGAGGGTTATTTTGTCGAGCCTACTTTAGTGCGTGCAAAACCTGACTGGGAGATTGTGCAGCGTGAAACCTTTGCGCCGATTTTATATGTGATGTCTTATGCAGATTTAACCGAAGCCGTTAGAATACAAAACGCTGTTCCACAAGGTTTATCTTCGGCTATCTTTACTGAAAATTTAAGAAACGCAGAATATTTCCTCTCGGCAATAGGCAGCGATTGTGGCATTGCCAATGTCAATATTGGCACTTCCGGCGCTGAAATTGGGGGTGCATTTGGCGGTGAAAAGGAAACCGGTGGTGGCAGAGAGGCGGGTTCGGATGCTTGGAAAGCTTATATGCGTCGTCAGACTTCGACCATCAATTGGGGACGGGAATTGCCATTGGCGCAGGGAATAAAGTTTGAAGTGTAGATATTATGCAGATTAAATCAAACGAAGATTATTTAAAAACATTGGCTGAAATTGAAGAATTATTTGATGCTAAACCAAATACCCCCACAGGGGGATAAGTTGGAAATTTTAACTAGACTCGTTGAGTCATATGAAGAGAAATTTTTTTCTTTTGAAAAAACGTAACTAGTTGCTGGCGCGAAATTCAAAAAAATGGGTGTCATTCCCGCGAAGGCGGGAACCCATCGATCCTTGGCAGAGTATATATTTAAAATTATTTTTTTATAAGGCAACTTTACTTTTTAATATTAAAATAAATAAAGCCGAATAGGGATGGTTCCCGCCTTCGCGGGAATGACATATCTTTTTTAAGTTTCGCGCCAACGACTAACTACTTACCATTACGAGAAAACTATACGGAGGCAACACCATGTGTGGCATTGTAGGAGCAGCAGCAAATCAGGATGTGGCGCCCATTCTTTTAGAGGGATTGAAGCGCTTAGCTTATCGCGGTTACGATTCTGCGGGAGTTGCAGTATTGAATCCTGAGGATTCTGAGATTCAACGCATTCGTGTAGAAGGAAAAGTCTCTAAATTACAGGCTGCATTACAAGCCCATCCCATTTCCGGTCACACCGGTATTGCTCATACGCGTTGGGCAACCCATGGTGCGCCGCTGGAAAAAAATGCTCATCCGATTATTTCTCATGCCGACATCGCCATTGTACATAATGGCATTATTGAAAATCATGATAAGTTTCGATCGTCTTTGTTAGAAAAAGGTTATCAATTCACTTCAGAAACTGATACTGAAGTCGCAGCGCATCTCATACATCATTATTTAAAACAGCATGATTTTTTAACGGCAGTGCGTCTGGTAGCACAGCAATTGGAAGGTGCTTTTGCGCTGGTAGTGTTGCATCGGGGTGAACCTGGACGTTTGATCGCAGTGCGTAATGGACCGCCGTTAGCTGTAGGTTTGACGCCACATGCTAATTTTGTAGCCTCGGATAGTTTTGCGCTATTGCCGGTGACGGAGCGTTTTATGTTCTTAAAAGATGGTGATATTGCTGATGTACAGCAAGAGAACGTCAAAATTTACGATGAAAAAGGCCAACCGGTTGATCGCGAAATTCATATTTCTACGCAGGATAAAAGTGGTATCGATAGAGGCGGTTATCAAAACTTTATGTTGAAGGAAATTTTTGAACAGCCAACGGCGGTTGATAATACTTTGGAAGGACGCATTACCCAAACCAAAGTGTTGGATGCAGCATTTGGTATTGACGCCCGAGCCTGTTTTGACCGTATTAAACATGTGCAGATTGCTGCTTGTGGCACGAGTTATCATGCGGGTATGGTAGGTCGATACTGGTTAGAAGGATTGGCGGGAATTCCCTGTCAGGTGGAAATTGCCAGCGAATTTCGTTATCGGCAATCTGTGGTACAGCCGGACAGTTTATTTGTGGTGTTATCGCAATCGGGAGAAACGGCAGATACGTTAGCCGCGCTACGTCAGGCGAAACAAATGGGCTATGCGAGTACATTGGCAATCTGTAATGTGGCAGAGAGTTCGCTTGTGCGCGAAGCGGATTTCACGCTGTTAACCCGAGCTGGGGCGGAAATTGGTGTGGCATCTACTAAAGCATTTACTACGCAATTAGTCGCTTTATTGTTGTTAACGGTTGCCTTAGGGCGGCGTTACAAACTAAGTGCGGATATGGAAGCCAAAATTGTCAGAGAGTTGCGATCACTAGCAGTACATATTCAACAAGCGCTCACGCTGGATAAGGCAATTGCTGATTTGGCGAAACGTTTTGTGGAAAAACAGCATGCGCTGTTTTTGGGACGTGGTATAGAATACCCGATTGCGATGGAGGGCGCGCTTAAGCTGAAAGAATTATCTTACATTCACGCTGAAGCGTATCCAGCGGGTGAATTAAAACATGGTCCATTGGCGCTGGTGGATGAAAGTATGTTGGTGGTTGCGGTAGCACCGCAGGATAGTTTGTTGGAGAAATTAAAATCCAATCTGCAGGAGGTGCGTGCGCGTGGTGGTCAGTTGATTATTTTTGGTGATGTAGATCAACAATTTGCCAGAGCGGAAGCAACGACGCTGCTTACTATGCCAGCATCAGGCGACATTATTGCGCCTATTGTCTATACCATCCCATTGCAGTTATTGGCATATCATGCGGCAGTGCTTAAAGGCAATGATGTAGACCAACCGCGTAATCTGGCGAAATCGGTGACGGTGGAGTGATTTGGGTTGGCTATAGGTGTTAATCTTAATTTAAGTACTGTCTCTCTCAATAAGAGGAGTACAGTGCTAAGATTGACTCTTTTGCTAACCGCATAGTTATTAGCTGACAATGCACCCCCAATGTGATCTTCCAGAGGTAGATTTCTCTTGCTTTTGTGTTTCTTCTTCATGGCTGTTATTAGATTCTCCTAAGCCTTCCTCCATTTTTCTCAGTGAGTTGTCATCAATGCCGTTGGGGGTAGAATTTTCATTTCTCTCTTGGTTTTTTTCAGAAGAGAGGAAAAATCTTTGTGAACTTGAAGATAAATCGTTTATTGTAGAAGATGTTTTATTTAGAAGAGGGTCTTTTTCCCTTTCCGAAACAGGGGACTGAACCCCAAGGGTAGAACGTTTTTCAAATCTTTCAATAAGATCTAAAGCTTCTTGTGATATTGAAAAATCCCCAACTTGTACGTATTGATTATCATCAATCATTCTTCTATCTTCAGGTTTCTGATTGTCCTCCCATTTATCTTGAATCAATATACCCATTTTGGATTGAAATAGCCTATTTTCCAGGGTTTTTAAAATGGGAAAATCTTTGCCGATAAAGCCAAAATTTGGTTTGGAAGAGGGTGATTGAAAAGTTTGTATGTAAGGCAAAAATTCAGGATTTCTTTTTAATCTTTTTATAAATTTGTCCATTTCAGGCTGACTGATCCAATCTGATAATCTTTGAATAGTTTTGGCATATTCAGCTTTGGCGTGTTTTCGCAATTTAAGAATAAAATTATCTTCATTTTGTTCTGTGATTGGTACTAATTCAGATATGGACTGTTTGAATCTTTCATAAGTTTCATGAGACGCGGGATCTAATTCGCAATAGGTTTTAAATGTCGGCAGGAATTCGAAATGTTCTTTAGGCGTTGCAAGATGTAATAAAAAATTACGTCCACCACCCGTAATTCTATATTTTGCCTGTAGATAAGGAATGTGGCCGTCAGCATCTTCACGTTTTTCACCGTTTAATTCTACATCAAATGCCTCCAAATCACTCTTGCCAATAGGTGTGGCAAGATAGACTGTAGCGGCTCCTTGATTGGTGTAATCTATGGGGATATTAATGCCAAGAGGTTTTCCTGATTCATTAATAAAATTTCCAAATGCGACAAATCTTGAAGCTCTAGCCATAAAGTTTGTGAAACTACTCGCCCAGTTGCTGCCGGTTTTGACTTTTTTTACAACCTCATCAAACAGTTCTCCAGGCTCCATAACCAATATCTGTTGTAAGCGTGAATTTTTTGTCGCAAACTCGTTTATCAAGGCTGCTTGTTTCTTTTTGGCTTCTAATGCTGCTGTGCGTTTTGAGGTTCTGTGAAATGCGCTTCCGGTGATTGCAGTAGATAGCAAGCCTCCTGTGACTGCTACAGGAATCCTATATTTTTTGTTCTTATCCATGTTGTGAGAAAATAGCGTGTATACGGACCAGCCGCTGCTTAGGGCGACAATGCTATTTGAAAAGTGCTGGCGCCAGCCTACTTCAGCTTTTCTAATTTCTTCAGGATTGAGTTGCGAAAATTCTTTATTATAAGTCTTAAGTAATGGTTGTCTGGTGCGCATCATCACTGCCCCAATAAAACTCACAACAGCTGTTATAATCGCTATTCTTGTTTTAGTAATACCGTCTGACATACCAAATTTTTCCGTCAGCAATTGAATAAATGGCAGCATGGCGGACATGATTCTAAAGATGTAAGTACTGCCTAGAAATCTGCACATGGATATGACAGTTGCTATTTCCTGGAATTTTTCGAAGTTCGACGGTTTTGATTTTTCTTCTGCTGTTGCAAAGGTTGGTGGGCTTTTTTTAGTTTTAGCTTCAGGGGCGGGTATCCGGACAAGACAAGATAGAATTTGACTGACCAAAGAAAAAAGCAGCTCACCTGCGGCATCTAAATGTTTTCCAAATTGCAAGTAGGAAAACATGCCAAAATAAAGCATCTGCAGCAATAAAATGACTGATTCTATAGCGGTATCAAGCGGTTTGACGCCGGTTTCTGGAAATCCATTCATGGCAGCAGAGGAGATAAAAGTGCCGACAGAGTAAAAAAATAAGGCGTCAATAATAAAGCGGCATGCCTTTCTAGTGCTGAATTCAAAAGGTGAATTTAACCAATCCAATATGCTGTTGAATAGTTTAAAAGCGCCTTCGGCTGGATTAACAGCCAGCAAGTCTACTGCCAAGTTAAATGACGCAAGTATCCAGGAGAAAATGATAATACCATCAACAACTTCCGGTGCTAGGTCGTTAATGCTGCCGCCCTTTGAGAATAGGAAAATCAGATTTTCTTGGATATGGCCGCGCAGCCAGAGAGAAAAATTGATGTCGCTGAGTGCTGCAGCTATAAGAAGTGCAAATAAAGTCGATAAATATTTGTTGGCTTTAGGGTTTTCTTTGGTTTCTTCGATGGTATCGAAAAATAATTTATTGATTTCATCATGAGTTAAGTTAAGGATTTGTTTAACTGTTGTGGGTTTGTCTTTCGTTGTTTTTATGTCTGCACTGCTGGAAGGGGGTAAAGAATCCATGGTTGAAGAGGCTAGTAAAGGTGAGTGAAGACTATCAGCCATTGATGGGGGACTAATGGGATGATCGAATTCTTCTTCAGCGGCAGATTCTTCGGCAGTAAAACCAGCAAAAAAGTTTGGTAGGGTGCTAAAGGTTACTTCTTTTTTGGAATCCGTCTTATCTTCAGACTGGTTGGAAGTAGTTTCTTTATGCCTAGTTGGGGTGGAGGGCTGTTCATCGTCAAGGTCGTCGCTTATAACTGTAATTGCTGAAAGGGTTGACTCTGAGCGGTCTCTTTTGCCATAGGTAGTCTTGTCAGGAAGATTCTTAACTTCTTGTGGTTTTTTACGAAGTTTTTCCAGAGTTGAAGGGACTTCGGACTTCGAATCCCCTGAACCCTGAGAATTTGGGTTTTCGTTATCTGATTCTGACATGGTTGTATCTCCTGTTGCGAATTTTTATTATTAGGTAAGACATCCATGCATGCGGGTTTAATAACCGCACAAAGAAAACCCTCGCAAAAATAGCATTGTTAATTAGTAGAGCTTAAATAGGAGACCAACCCATGTGGGAGTCTATCCTAATTTTGGCTTTGTGCCAGAAAGAAATAGATTCCCACCTACGCGCATTAGGTTCGGTAAAACTCTATATCCCCTCTCCCACAAGGGGAGAGGGGATACAGAGTTTTACCGGACCTTATGCGCCTGCGCGGGAATGACAATGCTTCCGGCCTATGCCCCCCTTTTTTCAAAGGGGGTGGAAAAATGTCAGTTTTTCAAACAAGAGAGTAGCTATGAAACTATTGGTAATTTCCAGTTATTCGCACTAAGCGGTCATTACGGAAATATAAATCCAGTTGTTTTTTTGTGATAGGGCCGCCATTACGCTGGAAGGTATAGACATAAGGCCAGTGATTGTCGTCGAAGGTGTTGTCGAGTACGGGTGTTCCTAGTAGCTCTGCTACGCTATCTTTGCTCATGCCGAGGTGTACTTGTTGTACTTGTCTTGGGGTTAGAATATTGCCTTGTTGAATATTGGGTTGATAGGGCCGTAGAAAACAAGCATTGAGTAAACAACAGGTGAGGCATAAAAATGTGATGAGGAGTTTGCGCATAGGAGTATCCAGTTGAATTGTTATTATCCAGAAGCTATTCAGCTGCGTGAGGTATGGGGATTATCTGTTCGTTGGGGATGTAAACTGGCTGAATAACGAAGCTGTGTTGCAAGAAACGATTGGGGATGATAACTCATTTTATAGGGTTGTGGAAGAGTGTATAAGGCCTGTCATTCTTCGCTTAACTTAACTTTCCAACCTCAGCATTTCCTTTGCATGGGCTAAGGTCTTCTCAGTGATAGTTACTCCTCCCAGCATACGCGCAATTTCAGCGATTTTTTCCACTGCGGTTAAGGGTTGAATCATGGTTTCCACCGCGCCATTTTTTTCCTGTTTTTGAATGTATAAATGCTGGTCGGCTTGTGCGGCTACCTGGGGCAGATGGGTGACGCATAATACTTGGGCTTTGGTGCCGAGTTTTTTTAATTGTTGGCCGACGATTTCTGCGGTGCGGCCGCCGACGCCGGAATCGACTTCGTCAAAAATTAAGGTGGGAGAGGCTAAAGCGGTGGCAGTGATAACTTGAATGGCCAGGGAAATGCGCGACAACTCACCGCCGGAGGCGACTTTGTTGATGGGTTGCAGGGGTTGACCGGCATTGGCGGTGACTAGAAATTCCACGCTTTCATTACCATGAGGGTGCAGGTTATTTGGATCGTGGGGGGATAGCTGCACTTTAAATTGGCCGTTTTGCATCCCCAGCAAGCGCATTTGTTCTGTGACTGCAGTAGAGAGCTGTTGGGCGGCTTTGGTGCGGCTTTTGGTGAGTTTTTCTGCAGCAATTTTGTATTGGGTGGCAATCTCAGCGATTTGCTGAGTTAAAGCAGCTAGGCGTTCGTCCTGGGTAGTTAATTGTTGCCGTTGTTGGTTCAGTTGTTGGTGTTTTTGTAGTAACTCCTCAGGTGGCACGCGGTGTTTGCGTGCTAAGTCTTGGATTAAAGCCAGACGTTGATCAATGACCGCTAAGCGTTCTGGGTCGGGCTCGATGGTGTTTAAAGATTGACGTACTAGAGCAGTGGCTTCTTCTGCTTGAATAATGGCTTGTTGCAGCAATTCATTGGCTGCTGCTAAATTGGCATTGGCCTCATTAAAATTTTTTAACAGTTGGCTTGCGGTATATAAACCGTTTAGTACGGCACTGCGTTCATCTTCTGCAAGTAAAGTCATTACTTGGCGGCAGGATATCAGCCACTGTTCGGCATGTGCTAGGCATTGTTGCTCTTGTTCGAGCGCGGCAAGTTCACCTTCGCCTAAACCGAGTTGTTCAAATTCTTGCAGCTGGAAATTTAACAATTCCAGCTGTGCGCTTTGGTCGCTATAGGCTTGTTGGCTGGCGCTTTGTTCTTGGTGTAGTTGTCGCCAGTTGTTATATAGCGTGCGAACGGATTGGTATAAATCATCATGGTCGGCAAAATGATCCAGTAGTTGGCGTTGGTAGTCAGTTTTTACTAATAGAGAATGTTGATTTTGACCGTGAATATGCACTAATAGTGTCGCAAGTTCTCGTACTTGTTGAACGGTGCATGGGCGTCCATTAATCATATTTCGTGAGCGGCCATCGCGGTTGATGATGCGTCGAATCAGGCAATCTTTTTCATCATCAAAATCTGAATCAAGGAGCCATTGTTGGACTTCTGGTAGGTTGTCGATCTCAAAAGTGGCAGTAACTTCGCAGCGCTCATGGCCGTTTTGGATTAGTCTTGAGTCTGCGCGTTCACCAAGCACGATGCCTAAGGCATCGAGCAGAATCGATTTGCCTGCGCCGGTTTCGCCGGTGAGCACGGTTAGGCCTGGATATAGCTCTAATTCATGTTCGGTAATGATGGTGAAGTGTTTGATATGCAGGTGTTTTAGCATGGCTGTGCCAAAAAGAGTTGGAAATTGAGTAGGGATTATAGCTATTAACTATGCGGTGTGATAGCGGCTTTTTTAGTAAAGAAAAGGAAAGTTTCGGTAGGGTTTATATGGTGTTATGATAGATCACATAGCAGATGTTGTTGAATAAATAAATTTTCAACCTCTTACAGCCATGACTTTTTTCCTTCTCCCCTTGTGGGAGAAGGTGCCCGTGAGGGCGGATGAGGGGTGAGTTTGGGTTGGCTTTACTATCGCAAAAGCCACTGCAAGCTTACCTCTCATCCGCCCTGCGGGCAC